>JBGTDB010000413.1:0-8039 GCA_041748515.1 Phycisphaerae bacterium | reverse complement strand
AACATTGCAAGATTCGGTTGCGCCGCAACCAATGGCGGGCACACCGGTAGCAGAAGGACCGCGGTTCAAACGGCTGCGGTAGATTAAGGGGAAAGATAACCGGGTGAGGCATCGCGGGAGCCCTGAGACGGGGAATGCCGCGAATCCGCCCAATTTCAATTGAATCGCGAAGGAGTTCGCATGAACGGATTGGGTAAGAGAAGCACGATTCAATCGGCGTCGCCAAAGGGCGCGTCCGGAATCACTCCGGTTACGCCGGTGGCCGCGGTCCTTGGGTTCTGCATGGTGCTGGCAACTGCCTCGGTTGCCATTGGACAGCAACCCGCCGAGCCTCGTCCGCAACCCGAGCGAACGGCCGAAACCACAGCCGATCAGGCCGCGGCCTCGCGGGTTCCTCGACGCGAACAAGCCAAAGATCCCGCCGACGCTCTTATTGAAGAGCTAATGAAGGAGATTGATCCCGAGATTATAGCCCGCCTGGCCGGGGCCGAAGTGACTGTCGAAATGGTCGGAGATCAATTGATTCTCCAGGGACCGGAGGAGGCCGTCGGCGTTCTCGAATTGCTCATCCGGGCTCTGGATGAAAAGCGCCCCGGTAGAGTTCTCGAAGTTGTCACGGTGACCGAAAGGGACGCCAAAGAATTGGCCCGCACGGTGCAGGACGCGGTCAACAAGGCCATGGCCTCGCCCACCCGTCGAACCGAAGACGACGTCCTGATCACCGCTCTCTCCTCCAACGTGCTCATGATCGCCGCGCTTCCAACCGAAATCGACTGGGTCATTGGCGTGATCGAAGAGGTGGACGCCGTGCCCGATCCGTTGGGGCCGGTGGAACTGATGAACTTCACGGTGCAGCATCGCCGGGCCAGCGAGGTGGCCAAGGAAGTCGAAGAGTTTATCAAGGCCTATCGCGGAGCCCGCGGCGGAGCCGACGACCAGCGGATTCAGGTCAAGGCCAACAACGCCAACAACACCATCATCGTCACCACCCGCGAGTCGGAGCGCGAAACGATTCAGAAGATCATCGATCAGTTCGACGTGGCCCCGGCCCAGGGGTACGGCGATCTGAAGCTCGCTCTGGTTCCGCTGCTGCACTCGAAGGCCGACGACCTCAAGAAGGTCATCGAAGACTTGATCAAGGTTCAGGTCGCGGGCGATCGCCAGGCGGTTGAGGAACTTATCCTCCGTATGCAGCTCAGCAAGATCATGCCCGACGGCGAGCGGGTGGACATGCCGCCGATCGACTTGCAGAAAAACATCCGCCTGATTTCGGACACGGGAACCAACAGTCTGATCGTCGCCACGTCCGAGGACAACATTGAGCCGATCAGCGACTTGATCCGGCTGCTGGACGGGGTGCCGCTGGGCGAGAGCGTCGCGGTCAAGGTGTTCCCATTGAAATTCGCCGCGTCGGACAAGCTCTCCGAAACGCTGCGCAAGATGTTTGAAGAGGGGAAGAGCCTGACCGAAGACCCCGACGGCAGCGGACAGGACGCGGTCCCTCCGGATGCGCCGGGCCGGGCCCTGGTCTACAACATCGGCATTGCCTCGGACGAACGGACCAACACGCTGATTGTTTCCGGCCGTCCGGAGCAGCTCTCGCTGGTAACCGATATCATCGCCGAGCTCGATCGCCCGGCCACCGGCCTGAAGTTTCCCCTCCGTTTGATTCGTCTCAACTACACCGACGCCACGCAGCTCGGCAAGACGATCAAGGAACTGTTCGACAAGCGGGAGGAGTCCGCCAAGGCCATCGGCATGACCGGGGCCGCTTTGGAGCGCGAAAAAGTATTCCTGAGCGTGGACATTCCCACGAATTCTCTGATCGTTTCGGCTTCCGACGAGAACTTCGACGAGATCGTCACCATCACCAAGCAACTCGATGCCAAGCCGGGGCCGCTATTCGAACAGATTCGCATCCTGTTTGCCGGGCGGCTTTCGGCCAAGGATCTGAAGGAGAAAATCGACGAGCTTTGGAAGCGAAAGGCCGATCTGCGGCGCGAATCGGAGATGATCGAGGATCTGCCCGTGGTTGTCGCCGACGAGCGGAGCAACTCATTGGTCATTGCTTCGAGCCTTGAAGACTACGAGGAAATTGAGCGACTCGTTGAAACGCTCAAGCTGCGCCCTCTGGTGGGCGACACCCAGTTGTTCAAACTCGACCATGCCGATGCCAAGGTTCTGGCCAACATGCTGGAGCAACTGTTCCAGGGCGTGGCCGGGCAGTTGGAAAGCTTTCAGGAGCCGACCATCATCGCCGACACGCGAAGCAACTCGCTGATCGTGGCCGCCAATCAGGACGCGATGGAGCGGGTCGAAGCGGTGATTAAGCGGCTGGACGTTGAGGCCGGCCCGATGACGGCCGTGTTCAAGGTCTATCCGCTGTCCCATGCCTCGTCCGGTCAGTTGTCCACCCGCGTGCAGGAGCTGTTCGATGCCCGCGAGCAGGGCCAGGACAAGCAAGGAACGCCGGTCGTGATTCTTCCCGACGAGGCCTCCAACAGCCTGGTGGTCAGTGCCTCTCGCGACGATCACGCCATTTTGACCGGGCTGCTCGAACTTCTGGACCGGCCGGCCACGCTGGCCCGCAACGTTCGGATTTTTCCGCTTCGGCTGGCCAAGGCCGAATCAGTTGCCGAGAAACTTGAATCGCTGTTCCAGTCGCGGGCCGAGCGAGGCGGTGGAGGTCGGACCGACGCCATCGCCATTGAGGCCGACGCCCGCACCAACTCGATTATTGTCTGGGGCTCGCCGTCGCAGATGGTCAACGTGGCCGAAGTGGTCGAGCGGCTCGACACATCCGCGCCGGTCGTTGAGATGATGGTCAAAGTCATCCAACTCAAACAGGCCCTGGCCGACGACTTCGCCCGGCTCCTGGAAGAGACGATGGTCGGCGAAGGCGGGGCGGATGAAAAGGCGGTCATTATCTCCTTCATGGAGACGCTCCCCGACGGCCGCGAAACAATACGAAAGCTGCTGCGTCAAGACATTACCGTCAAGCCCGATCCACGAACCAACTCGCTGATGGTCATCGCTCCGGTGGACAGCATCAACATGCTCGAGGCCATGATCCGCGACTTTGACCGCATCCGCCCGGTGACTTCCGAGATTCGGCTTTTCCCGTTGATAAACAGCGATTCCGAAACCATGGTCGAAAAACTCGAATCGGTCTTCAATCCGGATGCGGGACGCGGCGCGGAGGGTGATGTTCGACGGCAGCTCGTGTTCGGTACGGCCGCCGACATGGAACTTGCCGCCATCGGGCAGGAACTGCGCTTTGCCTCCGATCGGCGGACCAACACGCTGATTGTAGCCGGAGCGCCGAGATATCTGCGGATGGTGGAAGACTTGGTTCGCTACCTCGATTCTCAGGAAGCGGAGGACCGGATCACCGAGGTGTATCCGGCCAAGTTTGGTCGTGCCAGCGACCTGGCGACGGCCGTTAAGAGTTATATTGAACAGGAAATCCAGGCCCTGGGCGATACCGAAGACCAGGAATCCCGCCTTCGCCGGATGGAGCGACAGATTTCCATCGAGGCCGTCGGCGATCCGGAGAAGGGCAGCAGCAACCTGATCATCGGCACCAGCCGTCGAAACTATCAGCGCACAATGGAATTGATTCAGGGGTTGGATCGCCCCGAGCCGCAGGTGATGATTTCCGTGCTCATCGCCGAGGTTTCTCTGACCAATAACGTGGACCTGGGCGTTGAAATCGCCGGGCAGGATTTGAGCTTCTCGAAAAACGCCGTGGTGGGGCCCAACGGCATCATCCAGGGATCCAATTACGACGTCGTTGGCGGGACTTCGCTGGGGGCGGCGGGCCCGCTGGGTTTCAGCTTCACCGTCACCGGCGAGGATTTCAACTTTCTGTTCCACGCCTTGCAGACCGACAGCCGGATCGAAGTGCTCTCGCGGCCGGTGCTGATGGTCCGAAACGGCGAAGAGGGCAACATCACGATCGCCGACAAGGTTCCGGTGGTCACGTCCTCGCAGGTCAGCGACACCGGCTCGGTCAACGTCACGCCCGGTCGAGAGGATGTCGGCATTGTATTGACGGCCACGCCGCGCATCAGCCCCGACGGCTACGTGACCATCGAAATGAAGCAGGAGATTTCGAACATCGGCGGCGAGATACAACTGACCTCGGACTTTTCGCAGCCCATATTCTCCACGCGCGAAGTGACGACGAACGTTACTGTGCGCGATGGCGAGACCGTCGTCATCGGCGGGCTGATCCAGTCTCGCGATTCGGACACCCAGACCAAAGTACCGATCCTCGGCGATATTCCTTATCTTGGAGCGCTGTTCCGATCCACGTCTGTACAGCAGAGTAAGACCGAATTGCTGGTGGTGCTCACGGTAGACATCCTTCGGACCGACGAAGATGTGCGCCGTATGTCGGTTGAGCAGCGGGACAAGTTCGTTCTGCCGGATTCGGTGCGTCGAAGCCCGCTGATGGAGGGTTTGCGCATTCGTCCCGAAGAGGAGGGCCTGGGACCCAAGCCCCTCCAGCCTCCGGTGCAACCAATGCCGGGCCAGGGGCCATCCGAACAGCACTTCGGTCCAAAGCCCAGGATGTACGGCCCGAAGATTGAGCCGGCCCCGACGGAGACTACGACAACCACTGCGGCCGCCAGCGTTTATGGGCCGAGCATTCTCCGTACGCCGCCAGTGGCTCAAACGGATTGAGATTCTGTGCGACCAAGGGGCCGGACAGGGCGTAAAAAATCGGAAGCCGATGAGCGACTGTTTCGTCATGGGTGTGCTCTCCCGACGTGGCGCCGCGGAGCAGCGACGATCGCGCAGTAGATCGTCCGACCTTTTTCAACCGAGGGCCCAGGCTGTTCGTGCCATGCCTTTCGCCACAGGCCGCCGGGCGAGGAATTCTGATTGATGACCGCAAGAACCTTTCGGACGTTTCTTTGTTTAGCGCTAGCGGGCGTATTGTGCGGAGGTTGCCGCAGCACTTCCAAACCAACGGACGGTGCGGCGTCGGCAACTGCGGAATCGCGATGGCGGCCGTTTCATCGCGACCCCGGCCCGAGGGTTCGAAACGTGGTCTCGCTCTTCGATCAGCGTCCCTGGCTCAGTGTGGATGAAAGCGGCGACCGCGACCCCGAAGGTGTACAGTACCGAGTGTTTCTTGATGTTGGGGAGGGGAAAGGCCGGTTTCTGGACGGCACCTTTCACATCGAAATGTACAAGATCGAGAGAGACCAGACTGGCAAGATCATCCGCACCTTGGCCAGCGACTGGAATTATCCAACCACTGAGTTTGCCGCCGTTCGCGCTCGGATATTGGGGGAGGGTTACCGAATTCGATTGCACTGGGCCGACAAGAACCTCGCCGGCAGCGAAATCGAACTCATCACCCGGTTCAAGGACGAACACGGCCACGAAGCCCGATCCGATACAAAGCGCATGAGGATCCCCAAATACGCCTATTAGCGCCTCTTGCGGCCGGGCATGGGCACTTTTGATGATCGAGATTCCGGCAAGGCCGGGCGATTGACACGACGGCCGATTCCCTGCATTGTTCGATCGCATGCCCTCGTCGGAACCATTCCTTGAACATCTGCTCTCACTCGGCGGAAAAGCCGCCCCAGACGATCCCGGCGTTATTGAGAGCTTCGGCGACGTCCGGACGGAATATGCCGCCCCTGGGGATGGGGGGGCACTCGTATACCGATCGGATCGCGCCCTGCTGGAGCTATCCGGAAACGATCGGGCCTCCTGGCTCCACAACCTCGTCACCAATCAGATCAAGGCCCTGAGCCCGGGCGACGGAGTCTATGCCTTTGCACTCAACGTGCAGGGGCGGATTCTCTTTGATCTCAACGTGCTGGTCATGCGCGACGCCATGTGGCTTGATATCGACCGGCGTTTCCTGGGCTTGGCGATGAAGCACTTCGAGAAATATCAGATCACCGAGGATGTTCGAATCGCGGATCGAAGCGCTGAGTTCGTCCGGATGGCCCTGGTCGGGGAAAACTCAAAGGTAGCGGTGGGTGAATTCGGGGCTTCCCACGCGGCCAACGTGCCGATCCTGGGCAATTCCACGATGCAATGGCGCGGCGAGCCGATTTCATTCATCCGAAATGATTTCTGCGGGCCTTTTGCGATCGAGCTGTTCATCCCGACCGGGCATGCGACGGCATGTTGGGAATATCTTTCGGCCGGCGCCCGCCAGGGAAAAGCGATTCCCGCGGGTAGCGCGGCCGTGCAGATTCATCGAATCGAGGCGGGCATTCCCTGGCCGGGGAGGGAGATCTCCGACGAGTACCTTCCGGCCGAAACCGGACAGCTTGGCCGGGCGGTCAGCTTCAACAAGGGATGCTATCTTGGCCAGGAGATTGTTGAGCGGATGCGATCGCGCGGCGTGGTGGCTCGCAAGCTCTGCGGCCTGCGGATCAGCGGCGATGCCGTGCCATCCGCCGGGACCAGCGTGTCGGATGAATCCGGCAAGGGGATCGGAGCCATTACCAGCTTTTGCCAATCCATCGCCCTGGATCAGTCGATTGCCCTGGCCTATCTGAAGTCCGCCGCCGCGAATCCCGGAGCGGCCATTCAATTGGATTGCAATGGGGCCACTGTCAGAGCCGAGGTTGCGGCATTGCCCTTCGTAGGGAGTGCAAGTCACTGAATCCAGGCCATTCGCCAAACCCGACTGGCCTAGAGGAGTTCATCCCCTCTGGCGCAACTGATTTGCAGCGAGGGGCAGTCTATGGCCTTGGGAAGCGCCGCTGAATTGCGCTCGCCATTTCAGAATCGCGGGCGCCCAGCAGGATGCCGTTGATTGATTGCGGGCCGTCGTGGCCGGATTAGAATGCCTCCATGCTCAAGCCTCCCAGTAACGAGCCGGCCATTCGCGTGGTGATGATGCCGCGGGACACCAATGCCGAGGGGACGATATTCGGCGGCGTGATCCTGTCGCTGATCGACCAGGCAGCTTATGTCGAGGCGGTTCGACAACACCACAACCGCTACGTCACCGTGGCATTCAACACCGTCGAATTTCACCAGCCGGTCTTTGTCGGCGACGTGCTGAGCCTCTATGCCGACGCCACTCATTGCGGCCGTACGTCCCTGACCATTCACGTTCGCGTCCGCGCAAGGCGGCGGCTCGACCCGGATCAGATTGTGGACGTGACCCAGGCGGACGTCGTATTCGTCGCGATAGACGACTCTGGGAAGCCCATTCCGGTCTTTCCGCAAGCCTCATAATTAACATTGGTCATGGTCGTGGAAAGCCGAATCTGAATTGATCGGCCTTGCGATTGTTTCGCAACTCTGGCCGCGTATCCCCTATTCTTCGATAGGCGATGGTTGCGTGGGTCCGGATCGCGCTGCTCTAGCTATTTGCTGCAACGAGTCGAAATAATTGCGGAGCTGGACTACGGAGTGGTCGAAAGCTTCGATACGTTTTTCGGCCTTGGCCTGCATCTGTCCGCCTTCCATGACGGTCAGCACGAATCTCGCGAGACCTTCGCGGTCCGTTTCATTCGGAAGCCGATCGCCCGAATCGTCCAGCCATTGTTTAACCCCTGCGACCCAGCCGTCGAAGTTTTCGCGAATGAGTTCGCGAGCCTCGTCGTGATGGTCGCTGACTTCCAGGGCCAGGTTGCCGATCGGGCATCCCAGCCGGCAGCCCGTTTCTTGCAGAAACCCCCGGTACAATGCGAGCAACGCGAACACCCGCTCGATCGGATCGCCGGTTTTCGACTCCGCCGGGTCGAGAATCACCGGGCGAAGGAGTGTCTTGTATTTCTCGAGCACGGCCAGGAGCAGCTCTTCCTTCGATTTGAAGAAATAATAGAGGCTTCCGCTTCGTACGCCCGCGGCCTGAAGAATCGCGGCGATACCGGTGGCGGCGAATCCCCTCTCGAGAAACAGCACCATGGCCGCGTCGATGATGCGCTCGCGCGTCGTGCGCGATTCCTGCGGAGCCTGGGTCTGTGTTGATTGCCGTGGCATCGGTTTTCAGCGATCGTTGACTGACTCGCCGGATTTCGGAGCCCCGGCGTTCACGCCGGGTTGCT
>JBGTDB010000412.1:0-5948 GCA_041748515.1 Phycisphaerae bacterium | reverse complement strand
GCTTGCGTTTCTTCCACGTTCCACATCAGCGACCTTGGGCGCGGCCACGAGTCGCAGTGGGGAGTAAAGGTCGCCGATTTCAGTAGCGAATCGTCCAGCGGCCTTCGTCGGAGTCGTGGCCGCAGCCGGGCCCGTGAACGTGATCACGGATGACTACATAGCGATCGCCGGACCAGTAATGGCCGCACCCGGGCCCGCAAACATGACCGGCATCAACGTGTACATAGGTTCGGCGCGGCGGCCGTCGTTCCTCGCGATAATGGACCGCGACGCCTCCGCCATTGCATCCCCAAACACCGAGCGAAGCCAGGCAGCAAAGAGTCGTTAAACAAGCGTTCATTCGCATGGGTCTATCCTCCCGAAAAAAAGATCGCAACCGAGACGTTCCGTTTCGACCGCATTGCAGCCTGTGCTAATAGGTATGGCACTAGCGCCTCGCTTGTGCTTCCACCGCCGAGATGGCGGTGCCACACGGTTTGCCGAAAGGGCGGTGCCACATGGATTTCAAAAACGGCGATAACAAACCCATTTTGAATGGCAATTGCCACAGGCTGATGGAAACACTACCAGGTGCGCTGTGTACGAATCGTTTCAATCTGAACCAAGTCGTAATGCTTGCCCGTATTCATGCCCGGGCAGATGCACTCATGGAGATCGTTCCACGCACGCTGCGATTTCAAGTTTTCATTCCAGAACGGCCAGGTTCGACACTGGAGCGGCCGAACGGAGTAGATTCCGCAAAAGGTCTTTGCGCCTTCGCGCTTAAGAAAAATACAGTCACCCCCGGATTTCTCGGTGAGGCTGTAGCGGAGCCCGACTCGCCGAAGATGGGCTTTATCGAGTGTCCCGTCCGCGCGGCCGAGAAACTTGGAAATGCGGGAAATTTCCTCCTTCGTAGCCCAGACGTAGCCGGGGTCGCCGCTGCAACAATTGCCGCACTGGGTACATTCGAATCTAAGCCCGTCTTTGTACCATTTTTCACCCATGTCAATCCGCCTATCCAGCGTCCAAACAATTTTCGCCCCCGAAAGCGGGCCTGTGCGTATTTAGCGAGGCGTTGGCCTTGAATTTGGAACCGCGAATGATAACGAGCGGACTTTCGCGGTGCCGACCATCGTGGGGCCGGCATCCCAAACCGTTCCATGCCAGTCGCGGTACTGAAAAGTGGCGTATCCGAAGGCTAAACACGTACGCAGTGATCGCCCGCTTCAAAACCGGCTTCGCCGACTGTACGTCCGATATCGTAGCCCATCGGGTTGGAGCGTCCAGCGGACGATGAATGATCTATGGAGACGCCCACGGTTGAAAGCTCACGTTCGCTCGTAGTGGATCCGGGCGAATTCCAGGATCGAAGTTCCCGGACCCGGGTGGCCGAGGCCGCCCGCACGGGGCACGGAGGTCACCAGGGCGGGCTGGTCTGGCTGGCCCTGTTTGTCGTGGTCGCCCTGATGCTCGTCCAGCTTCCGCCGATGATTGCCCGCCAGGATTCCGTCGTTCATTCGTACAGTGCGCTGGTCGAAGTCGATGCACTTGCCCGGCAGCAATACGTCGAGCCCATCGACGCCGGGCGGCTGGTGGATGGAGCCATCCGGGGCATGCTTCTGGAACTCGATCCCTATAGCGGCTACATCTCTCCCGCGGAGCTTCCGGGATTTGAGCGTCGGCAGAAAGGTGAATTCACCGGCGTGGGCGTCGAGCTGGGCGTTCGTGACGGACAGATCATGGTAATCGCCCCGGTCGAGGGAAGCCCGGCCGCCCGGGCCGGCATCCTGCCGGGCGACCTGCTTATTTCGGTGAACGGCCGCGAAGTCAAAGACCGGTCCGTCTTCGATGTTGAGGAAATGCTGACCGGTCCATCGGGTTCGACGGTCGAAATAGTTGTACAGCACGGGCCGGATGAGCGGGAATCGCCTGCGATTAACCGGCTTCACCGGTCGCCGCGGACGGTTCGTGTGGTTCGCGGCGCCGTAACGCAAACCAGCGTGCGTGGATTTCGCCGGGGCGGGATGAGCGGGTGGGATTATGGGGTCGATCACGATCAACGCATCGGCTACATCCGGGTCAGCAATTTTCATGATCGAACCGTTGACGAGTTCGACGCCGCGCTGCGGGAGCTTCGAGACGCCGGGGCGCGGGCCCTGGTTCTTGATCTTCGGTTCAATCCCGGTGGGCTGATGGATCAGGCCGTCCGCATGGCCGATCGTTTCATCGAGTCCGGTGTTTTGCTTTCCACGGTCAATCGCCGACGCGCGGTCGGAGAATACCTCGCAAAATCGGGCACAACCGCCTGGCCGCATCCGGTCGTGGTGCTGATCAACGGCGGTTCGGCGAGTTCGGCGGAGATTGTGGCCGGTTCATTGCAAAGCCACCGTCGGGCGACGGTGGTCGGGGCCCAAAGCTTCGGGAAAGGGAGCGTGCAGCATCTCGTACACCTGTCTGGGCACAAGGCCGCGGTGAAGCTGACGGTTGCCTACTATCGACTTCCCGACGGCCGCATTATTCATCGCGGCGACGGAAATTCCCGGACGGCGACGTGGGGCATTGTTCCGGATGTGGTCGTCAGGCTCAGCGCCGAAGAGGAACGCGAGATCCAGGCGTCGCGATCCCGGCTCGACCTGGGACATCTGGAAGGGAACGTGACGAATAACGTCGCCCTTTCCGGAAGCGATTTGCCCGGCCATGAATCCGACCGACTGATCATCGATCGACAATTGGAAAGAGCCCTTGAGCAGGCGACTCGAATGATCGGCCTCCGCGGCCCAAGGTCTTGAACAGGCCGGGCCGCAGTGGATCGGCCTCCTGACGCTCCGCGCTGTCGAACCTTACCGCGGCTTGGTCAGATTCATTTCGAGGAACCTCGTCCACTTCTCGGCATCCCCTCGTCGCATTTCGCCAAATTCGGCCCACTGGCCGTCCTCGCCGAATTCCAGTGTAAACCGCACGGCGCCGAACGCGGGTACGTCAAATCCCCAGACTAGCTTGCGACCTTCTACTTCGACTTTCGCTTCGACGTAGGCACCGTCGGCCTTGAACGCCCGCATGATGTAGCCGTTGGAAGGAACGTCCCAAGTCAGGACAGCAAAAGCTTCGTGAACGACGGGGCCGTCGGCCTCGCCGGGAATCTTGGCCGTGCCCGATCCCTCGATGAGAAACACGCGCCCGCCAAGCTTGGATTGAATCCGCTCGCGGATGCGAAACTCGTTGCGCTGGCTCATGGAGCCGATCCAACCCTCGCCGGACCACTCGCCCAGCATGAATTGCAGCGCGTTCATTTTTTCAACGATAGGCGGCGGAGGCTGAGCCGGCTGTTCCGGCGTAAAGGTCGCGAACACGGCCAGAGTTATTATTCCAAGATTCATAGGTTTCCGTTCTCCATGCGGAAGGCCATTATGCCCTCCGTTGCGGTGGCTTCGACTGAATATCCCTGCCGTATCGAAACCTGGGTGAAACGGCAAAGTGTAGACTTACACTTGGTATCAGAACGGCCTATCCGTGACAAGCATCGCCGACTTATCGCCCCAGGTTTCGATGCGTCGGGTGGCCCAGCGAAGGGCGGCCAACATGCCGGCGTATTCGCAGGCGGCGTGCAGAAGCTCTTCGTTGGTGCATTTGGCGATCGGCTTGTTATAGATCTTGACTGTGATCTGCTGCGCCAGGCGATCATGCTCGGCGAAGTCGGGGGCCCGGGAGTATTCGGGGTCGAGACGGCGGCGCTGCTCAAAGCGCAAGAGCCACAGTATGGCGTGGACCTCGTCATGCTTGACGTCCAAGACCGGTCCGCAACGGAGCGTCACATCCGGCGCGAGGGCGGCGAAGTTGCCGGATTCCGGAGGGGCGTCCTGCTGGAACAGCCAGTGAAGCAGGCAGAACTGTCCCCAGATTTCGCGGAGACGCAGGATCACGTGTTCGTCGGGATACGTCGCCAGGATCGCATGGTCGATGAGCGTTTCGCGGAAGTTGCGGACGAAGCCGGGTGCGGGGACGCGAATATTGTGCTTGTCGGAGGGAATGCCGCGGCGCTTGGCGTCGGCGACCTTGAGCTGCACGAGATTGGCCTGAACGGCCAGGGCCATGGCCCGGACCTGGGCGGCCGAGCGACCGGCTCCATCGGCAGTGTTTTGAACCGGAAGGTCCATCGCATAGGATCGTAACGCGAGTTGCAACGTCGGCCAAATAATGCGAATGTCGAATGCAGGAAATTGAATGGTGATTGAACACCGCGCCGGCGGCGTGACTGACCCCGTTCGGGCATGTTGCGTTTCTTAGTTCGCGGTAGCGTAAACACGGCAAGTGGCGCATGCTTCGACTCGGCTACAACACCAATGGTTTCGCCCATCATCGGCTGAAGGACGCGGCCGAGATTATCGGGGAGATCGGTTATACGTGCCTCGCGGTGACCATCGAGCGCGACCTACTCGATCCACCCGACTCGCGGGGCTTCAATGCCGCGGCCCAACAACTGCAAGCCATCCGCCGCAACACCGGGCTATCCTTGACCCTTGAAACCGGGGCGAGGTTTCTTCTTGATCCGCGATGGAAGCACCAGCCGACGCTGATCGGCCGGGAGCAGGCCGGTCGCCGGGCGCGTATCGCGTTTCTCAAGACGGCGATCGACCTGGCCGCAGCCTGCGAGGCGGAAAGCGTGTCGCTCTGGTCCGGGGCGGCCGATGACGACGCCGGCGAGGATGCGCTCATGCTGCGGCTGATCGACGGCCTGGCCCCTCTGGTCGAGCACGCGGATACGTCCGGCGTGCGCCTGAGCTTCGAACCGGAGCCGGGCATGTTTATCGACACCATGGCCCGCTTCGACGAGGTCAAGGACACTTTCATGCACGATTGCTTCGGATTGACGCTGGATATTGGCCATGTGATCTGTCTGGACGACGGCCACGTTGCGAAACACATCGACCGGTGGAAGGATATCCTCTGGAACGTCCACATCGAGGACATGCGGCCGGGGGTGCATGAGCACCTGATGTTCGGCGAGGGGCAGGTTGACTTCGCGTCCGTGTTCGCGGCCCTCCGCCGGGCTGAGTATGTCGGACCTATTCACGTCGAACTCTCGCGACACAGCCATGACGCGGTGAACACCGCTCGGAAAGCGTTTGAATTCCTGAGCCGGTTCGCCTGACTTTCGTACCGAGGCCTTCACGAATAGTCACCGTCAATTACTTTGGCGGAGAAGTTTTTTCAGACAATGAGTCGTTATTCAGGATCGCAACTTCACGCGGATTGAGTTACAAAGAGTGCTGCTGCTTCTGCGAGGACTCGGCGAGACTTAGGACCATCGGCGGGGTGAGGTCCGTCAGTTTCTGAACGATTAGATCGGCGCCGATGAAAGCTTCTTTCGGATGGTGCATCAAGACTGCAATCGTCCTGGTCCCAGCGGCGCGAGCGGCCTCTATTCCTACCGGGGCGTCTTCGATCACAATACAACGCTCCGGGGCAACGCCCAGCCTTTCGCAGCACAGCGCAAAGACCTGAGGATCAGGCTTACCGCGGGTCACATCGTCACCGCTGACAATCGTGGGAATCAGGTCGGCGACCTGCATCGCCTCCAGCACGAGCCTGATATTTGCCAGCGGCCCGGACGAACCGACGGCCAAGGTGATGTCTGCCTCGGCCAGTCCCCTAATCAGATCCACCGCTCCGGAGACAATCGGCGGGCGGCTGCGAATCAGGTCGCGGTAGATAGCCTCTTTTCGATCGGCCAGGATTCGCAGTCTCTCTGAGCTGACCTGCCCGAAAAGCAGCGGAATAATGTCGCGATTCTGTCGGCCGAATGTAGAAGCGAACAGGTCGCGGGTGACCTTCGGAGGTGGCTGATTTGAGTGGGCGATGTTAGAATCCTGAATCTCTTCGACGAGGACTTGCCAGCTACGAAAGTGGGATTCGGCCGAATCCACCAGAACGCCATCCATGTCAAAGATGACGGCCGGGCGGGCATC
>JBGTDB010000411.1:0-8947 GCA_041748515.1 Phycisphaerae bacterium | reverse complement strand
GATTCAAGATCGGAAACAAGTTTCCGCAGGGCGTCGCCCTCGATGATCTGTTCGGGCTTGCCTTCTTCGCGGACGAGCAAGGCCGTGCCGGCCAGGCCGAGGTCGGCGAGCTTTCGATTGAGCAGCCGATCGTCCAGCACGTATTCAAGGCTCTTGCCTCGCTTAACCTGGTACAGGGGGGGCTGGGCCACATAGATTCGTCCCGACTCCATCAGCGGCCGCATGTGGCGGAAAAGGAACGTCAGCAGCAGCGTGCGAATGTGCGAGCCGTCCACGTCGGCGTCGGTCATAATGATGATCTTGCCATAGCGGCATTTGCTGACGTCAAACTCTTCCTTGCCGATGCCGCAGCCGATCGCGGAAATCATCTTGGTGATTTCCTCGTGGGTCAGCATCTTGTCGATGCGGGCCTTCTCGACGTTGAGGATTTTGCCCTTGAGCGGGAGAATGGCCTGGGTAAAAGAGTTTCGACCTTGTTTGGCAATGCCGCCGGCCGAATCGCCTTCGACGAGGAACATCTCAGTTTCGTCGATGTCCTTGCTGCGACAGTCCCAAAGTTTGCCGGGAAGGTTGCCTCCGCTCAGAGCGCTCTTGCGGGAGAGCTCTCGGGCCCGGCGGGCGGCCTCACGGGCCTGGGCCGCCTGCACGCCTTTCAGGATGATGCGCTTGGCCTCGGCCGGATGCTCCTCAAAATAATTTCCGAGGCGCTCGTTGAGCAATTGCTGAAGGTAGGTTTCGACTTCGGGGTTGAGCAGTTTGACCTTGGTCTGGGCCTCAAACTTGGGATCGCGGAGCTTCACCGAAACGATGGCGGTCAAGCCCTCGCGCCAATCATCGCCCGTGACGTTGGTGTTGCCCTTGATCAGGTTGTTTTTCTTAGCGTAATTGCCGGCGATGCGCGACACCGAAGTCTTCAGCGCCGACAGGTGCGTCCCGCCGTGGATATTGGGGATGTTATTGGTGAAACAAAGAATGTTCTCGGTGTAGCTGTCGGTAAAAATGAAGACGACCTGGGCCCCGATGCCGGCCTCATCATCTTCGTCTTTGATCATGATGGGATCTTTGTGCAGCCATTCGGCCCCGCCCGCGAGGTGGGCACAGAAATCCTTCAGGCCGTCCTCGTAGTAAAACTCGCACTCGCGCCCGCCACGCTCGTCAACCAGTCGAATGCGCAACCCGCTGTTCAGGTAAGCCAGCTCGCGGAGTCGGGTCTGAAGCGTGTCGTATTTGAAATCAGCCTCCTGAAAGATGGCCCGGTCGGGCACGAAGCGAATGCTGGTGCCAGTTTTGCCCGTCGCAGCGGGCTCGGAGACGAGGGGCTGGACGGTATCGCCGTGTTCAAAGGCCATGCTGTGCTTCATGCCGTCGCGATGAACTTCGACCTCAAGCCGCTCGCTGAGGGCATTGACGATACTGACGCCCAGGCCGTGAAGCCCGCCGGAGACCTTGTAGCTGTTGCGATCGAACTTGCCGCCGGAGTTCAGGACGGTCATCACGATTTCGAGGGCGGGTCGGCCATTGAGTTTGGGGTTTTCGTGAACCATCGGTCCGACCGGAATGCCGCGCCCGTCGTCCACCACGGTGCAGCTTCCGTCGGCGTTGAGCCGCATCAGAATCGTCGTGCAGAAACCTTCAAGGGCCTCGTCCACGGCGTTGTCGATGACCTCATACGCCAGGTGGTGCAGCCCGGCCGAGCCCACCCCGCCGATGTACATGCCGGGGTTCTTCCGGACGGCCGCCAGGCCCTCAAGGACGGTAATGCTCGATTCGTCGTATCGTTTGGCTGTTCGTTCGGTCAGCGTGGATTCTGTCATACGGAGCGCCTGAATATCCCTTCGTCCGGCCCATCCGGCCGCCCTCCCATTATAGCGTCAAGCTGCGCATGGGGGTAGCGTCGATTGCCGTTCGCACCGCCTGCTCAGGGGCCGCGCATTGAGAATTCCCAGGGTTCCCCTCAATTGGCTCGGTGGCCGGATCACGACGCTCCGTGGTCGCCCAAGGCAATGACCGGAAGCCCCTCGGCGCCCTAGCGAGATGTTGCAATATGGTTGGGTCACGGCTCGGCAGCCGGCGAATAGATCAGGGAGTAATCGACCAAGTCTACGAGTGAATCGCCGTTTGCGTCGAAAGTCGCGCACTCGTCAAAGTCGAAGCCGATCTCGCTCCCGAAGCACATCGAGAAATCGGCGAAACCGAATAGGCTTGCCGGTGATTCTTCGCCAATACCCTCGAACCGGACGGAGGCACCATAAACAAAAACCATCAAATCGCAGCACCCAAGATTTAGATGGAGGCCGACGGTTCCAGTACCGTCTAAGCGTATGCCCTCTGTTGGCAGATCTAGGGGCAGGTTAATCAGCCCCCGTTCACCCTCTTGTGGCCGAGCATTTAAAACGCCGTTCAACTCGACCTCGATTCCCTCCAAGAACCATAAATCGAACTGATGCATTTCGATTACAAGCCATGCGCTCCGAACATAAATGAATCGCTGCCCAAAATCGTAACCGCTCGACCGGGCCCAAGGGCCTCCGAGAAACCCCCCATACCCCCCGACCAGCAAAGGAGCGGGTGTTTCAAAAAGAATCAGGGGCGATGGCACAGGTACGCCTTCGCCTTCGCTGTCGAAAGCCGTCACATCGTCGCGCCAGAATTCGCCAACGTGGCTCGCCATGGCACTGTCAACAACTTTTCCGCTTTTTTCCGGGCCTACGACGGCTCTGTTGTCAACTAGGGGTTCCGTCTGGTCCGCAACTACTGGTTCTGAGGCGGCCGGAAGAAAAGCAAGCCTGCAGACGACGCAAACTATCGTGGGCAAGTACATATGAACCCCCTTAGATTGGTGTTCGATACATTCTAGTCCACATTGCCTCAAGTACAAGCCCATGCGTGGGTGGCTGCAACCTGCGCGAGGCTCCGGAGGAAGCTCGAAATCAAACCAATTAGGGATATATGTCGGAGGACCGTCGGCCGAAAGGATGAGCTACCATCGAGCTAGGATCAAGTAAGCCGGTCTGCGTTGCCGATGGTGGTGCCGATAGCACCGGGATAAAACACCACGCGAATTAAAGTGCGGATGTTCTCGCTTCGTTTGCCGCTACGGAGGATACGCGGCAGCTCCCGCTTGATGCGCGAGCCCCACTGAATGCGCATCAGGCTGACCTGGGCCGGATCGTCCACACAAATGCGCAAAACGCCCTGGCTCCACCCGGCCACGCGGCAGCGCGTGCGAAACTCATCATCAACAAGTTGGTCGAGGGCGGCGGCCAGCTTTTCGAGGGGCTCGATATCCCTGGTCTGAAGATTCTCCGCAAACTCTGTGACGGCCTTGCCGATTGTGATTGTACGAACACGGCGCGTGCGGTTGCGGATAACCCATTCCATTTGCGTTCGAGAATCCATGACGATTCCGTTCGATCCACCAGATGCTACCGCAAAGAGATCGACACAAGGCTCACGCTTCAGCCGTTAGTGGCCTGAAAGTCTAACTCAATAACCCCTCTCCCTCCCAGAGAGCGGGGCAGGGGAGAGGGTTTTCGGGATAGCCGCTAGGCGGAAGAAAGGCTCACCGGCATGACCACGTGAACGAAGTCGTCGCTTAAGCGGATCACGCCCGGCCGATTGGGCTCCTTGAACGCGAACGTAACTTCGTCTGACTGCGCAACGCGAAGCACGTCGGTCAGAAATACCGGATTAAACCCGATGTCCATCGGTTCACCCTTGTAGTTTACGGGCAGCGAAATTTCCGCCTCCCCCTGCTCGGGGGCCCGGCTGGTGAGCGTCAGGTTCCCGTCACTGAAAGCCAGCCGTACACCCTTGGATTCCTCGTTGGTCAGCAGAGCCGCTCGCTTCAAGGCGCTGAGAAATTCCATCGTATTAAGAAGCACCGAGCGCTCGAGATCCTGCGGAATAACATCCTGATATTTTGGGAAATGCCCCTCGATCAGGGACGAACTGATGGTGGAGCGCCCGAACTTGAGCAGCACCTGATTCGGCATCATCTTGACCGCCACCGACTCACCGTCGCCCGGCAGTCGGGAGAACAGGAGCAGGGCCTTGGTTGGAACGATGACCTGTGGCGTTTTGCCCGGCTTGCCTTCGGATAGTTTCGCCCGACTGACGGCAAGTCGCCGACCATCGGTCGCGGCAAGAGTCAGTCCCTTATCGGTCCGCTCCCAAAGCACGCCGTTAATCGCATAGCGTGTGCTTTCGCGAGCGGCGGCAAAAACGGTCCATTCGATCAAACGACGAAGAACGTCCGCCTCAATGCTGAAGTCCGGCTCGCCCTCCAGCGATGCAATCGGCGGGAAATCGGCCGGTGACTGGGTCACGATCTTGAAGTGGCTGCCCATCCCGCGAACGTGGAGATTGTTGCCTTCGGTTTCGAAAGTAAGAATCTCGTCGGAGCATTCGCGAACAATGCGACTGAGCGTGTCGGCGATGACCAGCGTATCGCCCGGCTTTTCCACTTCGACCTGGGTGACAGCGCTGCGGACGCCCAGCTCGAGGTCGGTGGCCGATAGCAGGAGCACGTCGGCCTTGGCCTCCAGCCGCACGCACTTGAGAATCTCCTTGGGCGTACGAACCGATGCCACGCTGCACACGGCGGTCAGCGCGTCGGCAAGTTCCTCTCGGTTGAACCGCAGCTTCACGAAACTTCCCCCTTTCCTCCCATCGGAGTCTTCAGCCAAGTATGACGTCGTCCGGTGGAAATAATTCCGACAGGAGACGAGTCTATGTTAAGTTCTAAGGGATATAACTTCCACCATCCATAATAGGAAGCGTGAAATTTGTGCGATGCGCCGATGCTTCGTGCATTTGGTTCGGCGACTACAGTACTTAACGACGATCCGGCCGGTCGGTTGGTCGTCACCAAGCTGTTAGTTCGATTGTGATTGCTGAAGCACATGGCACAGGGCCGCCCGTAGCGGTTGTAATTTTCGCCGGCAAGGGGCGAGAATCCACCACCCTTTGAAACAGGAGTTGTTCGATTAATCAGCGGCATTTTTTGCGTCCAAAGCGATCTCGTCAAGCAGCGCCCTGAGTTTCGGATCCCGGGATGCTTCGGTTTCGACCTGTCGCGAGGCGTCAAGCAGCTCGGCCGTCGAAAGATTCAACAGCTTCGCGGCGACGGAAAGGTCCAGGTCGGTGTGCCTGCGGACCAGAAAAGTAGCGATGGCTCGGCCGAGCTTGTGGGTTCGGGGCTGGCGCCGCCGGGTGAGATCGGCGTTTTCCAAGCCCAATCGCCGACAGACCGCTTCGAAAACAGCAGGCGCGGCAACGGGACGCTGCCGGGCGAGGACGCGACGGATCATGGCAAGATCAATGCCCAGGCCGCCGGCCGCACTTTCAGCGGCTGACTTCCGAAGAAGCTCGACAATGGCCGCCGCGCTTTCCGCATGGTCGGCAATCTCCTGTCGTGCGTCCGCAGGAAGCTCCATGTGGAGCCTCTCTGCGAGGGCGGCCGCCAGTTGTAACCGCATTTCAAAGCAAGGAGGCTCAATCGTCGCGACCAAACCGCCCGCAAATCGCGATGCGAGCCGATCGGCCAATCCGGCGATCGCTTGCGGCGGCCGATCGACGGAAAGCACGACCTGTCGGCCGGTTTGGATCATCGCCTGAAAGATGTGAAAAAACGCTTCCTGCGACCGATCCCGATGGGCAAGCTCCTGAACGTCGTCCAGGGCGAGAATCTCAAGTCCGGCGAATCGGGTCCTGAACTCGACCTGTTGATCGTTTTCGCAGGCGTCGATGAACTCGGTCACAAAAGACAGGCTGGCAACGTAACGGGCGGCGATTGGCGGGCGGACATTTGCGGCCTCGGAAGCAATAGCCCGCAAGAGATGAGTCTTTCCCACGCTCGATGGACCGATGATAAGCAACGGATTGTGCGTCGTGCCTGGTTCGGCCAGAACAGCCTGGGCGGCACCAAAGGCCAGGGCGTTTTCGGGTCCGACGACGAATGAATCGAGTGTCTGATTCGCGGCCGTTTCCTCTGTGAGTAGTTCCGCATTCGGCGATTCAAGCGGTTCGATTCCGGATTCGTCGGGCTTAGCAACCTGGATGGTCACGATGCGTCCGGTCAAAGTCTGGGCAATTTCGGCAAGGCGTTGACGACAAGTATCGTTAAGATATGAGGCTTGGAACTCGTTCCTGGGGATAATGGTAAGAACGCCGCGGGAGAGCTCGGGCGGCGAAATGTCCAGCAGCCAGGCCCTGAAAAGCGCCGGCGACTCGACCCGGAGTTGGTCGAGAATCTCCGGCCAGATAGTCGTTGCAACTTGTGGTGGCATGAGGCATCGTGCGGGCGGTCAAACGGAGTCCGCCGGGTTTCTTTTCCCGATCTTCAAAATGGTAAACGCGCAAAGCAAGCCGGGGTCGCGCTAAGAGCCGATTCTAGTGAATGCGCTCGCTGCTTACCAACGAGGCCTTGAAGCGGCGGCACATTGATGCGTGCCGCAGCTCCGCATTCTGCCGAGGATGGACGACGGATGATGGAACGATTTGACCAATGGCGTATCATGTAGAAACTAAGCTCCTGCGATGAAGCAAGGACGCATTTTGTCGCGAGGCACTAAATATGGCTAGCACAGGGACGGCGGAAATCGAGCAACTGAGCCTGGCGTTTTCGGAGGCGGCATTGGCCGGTCAAGCAGCAAAAAAACCTTCCCGGAAAGTGCGGGCTGAGTCTGATGGCGAAGACCCTTCCGCGGCTGACGGCCGCGGCTCGGGCGCTGGCGGAAAAAAGCGCGGATTGAGCGCGGAAGCGCTCGCCAAGCAGCAGCGGGACATTTCCGTCTCGGAGTTTTTCGCCAAGAACCGCCACTTGTTGGGATTCGACAACAAGCGCAAGGCGTTGCTGACCACGGTCAAAGAGGCCGTGGACAACAGCCTTGATGCGTGCGAAGAGGCCGGAGTCCTGCCGGAGATCGACGTTACCATCCGGCAGACGGCCGAGGATCGGTTTCAGGTCACCGTTCGCGATAACGGGCCGGGCATCGTCAAGACCCAGATCCCCAACGTCTTCGGCAAGCTGCTGTACGGCTCGAAGTTCCACCGGCTGAAGATGTCCCGCGGGCAGCAGGGCATCGGTATCAGCGCCGCGGGCATGTACGGGTTGATCACCACCGGCAAACCGGTCCACATCGTCAGCCGCACCGGGGCCAGGCAATCGGCCCACAACTACAGCCTGGCCATCGACACCAAGAAGAATCGCCCGGACATCATCGACGACAAGCCGGTCGAAGTGGACTGGCCGCACGGCACCGAGGTGACCATCGAGCTCCAGGCGGCTTACAACAAAGGGCGGCAGAGCGTCGACGAATACCTCGAGCTCACCGCCATCGCCAACCCCCACGCGAAATTCAACTATCGCGCACCTGGTGGAGAATCTATCGAGTTTCCGCGCGGCACGGAGGAATTGCCCAAGGAGACCAAAGAGATAAAGCCGCATCCTTATGGCATCGAACTGGGCACGCTGATGAAGATACTCAAGGAGACGGAGTCGAAGAAGCTCGGGGCGTTTCTTTCCGAAGAGTTCTCGCGGGTCAGTCCCGCGGTGGCCCGCGCCGTCTGCGCTCAGGCGGGCGTGACGACTTCGACGTGGGTGAATGCCATCACCCCCCAGGTTGCGGAGAAGATCTACAACGCGCTCCAGGCCGCGCGGCTCAAGGCCCCTTCGACGGACTGCCTGGCCCCGATGGGAGCGGAGGCGATTCTGACCGGGCTGCTCAAGGGGGTGAAGGCCGAGTTCTACACCGCCAGCACCCGCCCTCCGGCAGTGTACCGCGGCAACCCGTTTCAGATCGAAGTCGGGCTGGCTTACGGCGGCGAGCTGGGCAGCGATCGGCACGACGAGACGGCCGAGGATGGCAAGGGCAAAGATGACGGCGAGCCGTCGTCGCGGGTGATTCGTTTCGCCAACCGCGTGCCGCTCCTTTATCAGCAGAGTTCGTGCTGCCTGTTCAAGTCCGTGGTGGAAACGCGGTGGAACAACTACGCGATTCCGCAATCCTCGGGGGCATTGCCGCGGGCCCCGATGGTGATCCTGATCCACATGGCCAGCGTGTGGGTGCCGTTTATCTCCGAGGGCAAGGAGGCCATCGCCGACTACGACGACATTCGCAAGGAGGTCAAGCTGGCCATATCCGAGTGCGGCCGTCGGCTGGGCACGCTGCTGAAACGCAAACGCACGCGGGCGGACTATTCGCGCCGGCGCGACGTCTTCACCCGGTACATCGACGAAGTCGTCGAGTCGGTGCGGGCGTTGACCGTCGTGAACAAGGAAGACTTCCGCCGGTCGCTGATCGACCTGGCCCAGGTGTATACCGCCCAGGCCGATCTGGAATTCGACGAGCACGGCAAGGTCATCAAAAAGCGCCTCGGCGACAACGACCTCGGCCTGGAGGATACGATCGTCGTGGAGCGCGACCGCCCGACGGCCGTACCGGAATTGCTGCTTGATGTCGCGGAGCCCGCTGCAAGCGGCAAGGGGCGCAGATCGGGCAAGAGCAAACGAGCGAAGAAGTCACGTCGATAGCAGGCGTTAGCAGAAGTCTCCTGACTTGGTGTGGCGCCGCCATCTCGGCGGCAAAACACGGACGAGACGCGCTCGCTACGCCTTTCACTGCTGAATGATTGCGGTTCACGGTCATTTCCTTCGACTCCTGAGCAGCCCGTGGCGGAGTGTGCGGCAGGCTTCGGCGACTTCTCGTCGAATTACCGCAGTACCGACTTCATTTCCGCCGATTTTTGAATTCGTTGCCGACCATCCCTGGCATCGCTTCGACCCATACTTGGGTTCATAACTGCCCGTTTTTAGCCTCGCTCGGCCTGTTTATGGGTTTGTTCCTGCCAGTTTTGGGTTCGTTCGAGACCCGGCGATTTTGACGTAAGTGCTTATGGGACAAGGACTTACGTGCATTTTCATTTGGGTTCGTTTCGCACGGGC
>JBGTDB010000410.1:0-3438 GCA_041748515.1 Phycisphaerae bacterium | reverse complement strand
CCGTGCATACGAACCCGCACCGCTCCAGCACCCGTTTAGATCCCCCATTCGTATCCGCCACCTGCGCGTGCAGCGGACGAATCGTCACCTCTTGCAGAAACAGCTTCAGCGCATGCGTAGCGATCCCTCGCCCCCAATGTCTGCGATCGATCCAGTACCCGATCGTCGCGTCGCCTCCCACATCAAAGCACGACACATTCCCCACCACGTTCTCATCCAGCAGAATCACCATGATGGTAACGGCGGGGTCCACCACCCGCTTCTCCCAGGTTTCGAAGAAATCCCGCTCGCTGCGCGGATTTATCACGGCCATCTCGATAGACGCCGGGTCACGGCTGAACTCATACAGAACCGGCAGATCGGCCAGCTCCAGCTTGCGTAGACGAATCCTGCCGACATCGCATTTGTCAATTTGTTGATGCATAGAACCGCACGACCGCGCGCCACCGCCGACGACCCTCAACCCACTTGTGATATGATCACTCAATCGGGGCGACAGGATTCGAACCTGCGACCTCAGCGTCCCGAACGCTGCGCTCTAGCCAAGCTGAGCTACGCCCCGCGGTACAACTTTCTGACGATGTCCTGCGCCCCCGGGGCGGATATTCGTGTTCCGACAGCGCCACAGGGAACGAACAAGGGTAGCCTTGGGCTATCAGGTCGTCAAACCGGCGGTCCTTGCGCTCGGACTCGTCTGGAACGCAACGGTCAGGTACGATAGCATCGGAAAAATACGATCCGAGTGGTTGCTGGGAGAATCATCATGTCCACATTGGCCGGTAAAGAATGCACTCCGTGTCGGGGCGAGACGCCGCCGCTGACAGGCACCCAGATTACGCCGCTGCTTAAGCAGTTGGGCGAAGGCTGGCTCGTCGAGCGGAATCATCACTTATATAAGGAGTACACCTTCCCCGACTTTGCCCAGGCTCTCGCGTTTGTCAACCGGGTCGGGGCCATGGCCGAGGAGCAGGGCCACCACCCGGATATCTACCTGAGCTGGGGCAAGGTTCGCGTCGAGATCTGGACTCACAAGATTAACGGCCTGACCGAAAGCGACTTTGTCTTCGCCGCCAAGACGGACGCCTGTTTGTGAGCGGCAGGCGCGCGGCCGCTATTGCGGCAGTCTATGCAGACCGCTCGCGACATTGGCGGCCGTTTCGATCGACATTTCGAAGCCGTTCCCCAGCCCGTTGTGACATCGCAGGCAGGCAAAGTCCACGGTAACGAGGGCCCGGCCTTGGTCGTCCCTTCGTACGGCGCTGCCGTCATCCGTAAGAAACTGGTCTGACCCCTGGGTGCTGATGCGGAAAATGTGCGTTTTGGTGTCGCCCATTTGCCCCTGGGCCCCGACGACGGACTCGCTTGCGCTGGTTGCGGTTCGCGTGGCGTAAGTCATGTGACAGCTTTCGCAGGTCACGGGTTCGACATAATCGCCTCGGACAAAGACGGCCCCTTCGTGAAAGGCCATGTTCGCGTCACCATGACAATCCGTACATTGATTGCGAATTCCATTGGCCCGGTCGTATGTCGCGGAGGCGTGTGGATCGTGGCAGAACGTGCAGTTGAATGAGGCGTGTCCACCGGACGCGAGCAACTCGGACCTTTGCTGATAATTCCGAATGAATCCGCTATCGGCCAGAATCACGCTGGGGTCCGCCGCCCGGCTGTGGCACGATCCGCACTGATCCGCACTGCTGTTTACGAAAAGGTCACGCGCGGCCGGATTCGGAAGATGGAATGACCCCGGTCCGTGACAGGCCTCGCATTGAATGCCGGGTTCGTTCCAGGTTCCGAGGATGCCCGGGCGGTTCTCCTGGAATTCCGGGGAGGCCCCGTCGAAGGGTTGCGGGCCAGTGGTGTGTCGAAAAAACTCCGAATACTCGTACGGCGGGGGCGCCTCGGCCGATTCCTGGTAGGGGACGAATCCAGCCGAGGATCCGTTTGCCGGAAAGGCCAGGTTCCATTGGGCGTCCACGCCGTCCACGCCGGTGGTCAGAACGAACCCATCCCTGTCAATGAAGCGGGCATCCTTCAAATATCCGCCCAGGACATAGGAAATGTCGGCCCAGTCGAATCCGGCCGGCGGGTTGGGCACACCGGCGCGGGCCGCCTCGGCTGGGAACGTCGGCGAGCCACCCATAATCGGTGTGAGCCTGTTGGCGTGTCCGTGGAGGGCGTGGTGGGCTCCGATTTCGCTGTGGCAGGCCCGGCAGGCATCCGCACCCACGAAGGCGGCTCCGCGATTTGTTGGGTCAGTGGTGTTGTTATAGACCGGTACTCCGCCGCCATCGGGTGGTCGAAAATCACAGGCGGATAAAGTAATCGAACCGATTACGATTGCCGCAATCGTGCCGCAGGTCCGCACGCGATTTAGGCAGTCCGGGATTCTCCGTGCCATGAGGAATTCTCCGGCAGAATGCGGCGGGCGGGCGCAACCCACCCGTGGCTGAATGCGCAGTTACAATCAGAGGCCTCCCGCGCCGGGAAGCTGGCAAACTGATACGACGAGTTGCCCCCGCCTGCAAGTCCGACAGGGTGACGTTGGGGAATGGAACGCGAATTGCATGGGACTCGGCGAGCCGGAATTGCCGAGAATCCAAAGTGTGGGTGGCGGCCGGGACGCAATCGTATCAAAATAGTACCTGAAGGCGGCGAGGTGCACGTCCGCATCGAGCGAGGCGACGATTTAAGAATGGGAACTCCGGCGTATCGCCGGGCGGCACGGCAACTGCGCAATGAGATTGACCACGGATCGGTCGTCGACGCCGAGTTATGAAAGTGGTCGCCCACCGGCGAGGCCGACCCTGGGAAGGGTCCGTCATTCGTGCCGCACAATTCATCCAAAGCAATTGGCCTGCGTTGCGGCAATCGCGGCGATCGGATTCACCATGACGACCATTCCCGTCCGGGCGCAAGCTACTGCGGACGGTCGAAGAAACCGGATTGAATCAGACGATGCCCGCGAGCCGACTTATCCGCCCGATGATGAGATGACCTCAAGCGCAGAGCCGCAAGAACGCTCCGACCTTGTCGAGGCCGACGAGCGAACATCGTTTCGATTATCCGCGACGGAGCTCTTTCTCGAACTTGAATCCAGTTTCGAATCTCGCCGGGTTCGTTACTTTCGTGGGGGCCGTCCCGGCGAAACCTACGTCAACACCGACCTTCGATTCGAGCAGATGATGGGGATGCGCTTCGAGGGATTCGTGCTCGACCCGAACTTCCTCGAATTTCACGGCGGGTTGTCGATGGGCCTTTCGCAGGAGCGCTACCGGGAAGACACCCCGCTTGGCACGCGCACGGATTCCGACGACGGATTTCTATCTCGATATGATCTTTCCATCTCCGGCTGGCGAAATCGGCCGGTGTCCCTGTCGGCCTATGCAAGGCGTGTGCGTGACCGCCTGCCTCGTCAGTTTCTGCCGTCGCTGTTGGATG
>JBGTDB010000409.1:0-6514 GCA_041748515.1 Phycisphaerae bacterium | reverse complement strand
ACGACCAGGTCGATTGGTTCGTTCGGCTCGATGCGCGACATCCGATCTTCGTAGGCTTCGACGTCGGCCACGTTTCGGCCGTTGACCGACAGAATCAAGTCGTCTTTGCGGACGCCTGCCGTCTCGGCGGGTGAGCCCCATTGCACGCGCTCAACCATCGGCGGAAGCCGCTTGTAGCCCGTCCGCGTCAGCCGGATGCCGGGATCGGCCTTCGGTTCATCTGTATCACGGCCGATCAATGTGTCCAGCCGGGCGAGCGACGCTGCCTCGCCAGCTTCACGGGCAGTGCGAAATTCCTGAATGAACTCGGCGACCACGTCTCGCGGGATCGCATAGTTGAAGTGCGTGTGAGTCAGGTTGGAAATCACTTCCCGGCCGATCAATCCGACGAACTCTCCGTGAAGGTTGACCACCGCGCCGCCGGGAGCACCCGGATTGCTGGTGATCGCGTCAATGACCAGAACGTCGCCGCGATACGGAAAATCCTTGACCCGCCGCCGGGCGTCGAGTCGCGTCCGGGCCGAGAAGACGCCATGCGTCAGCGAGACCGGCTCCGCCCCCACGGCCACCTGAAAGGCATTCCCCGCCGCCAGTACCCAATCGCCCGGCTGAAGCAGCCGGGTAAGGCAGGGCTCGACTTTGTCCCCTCCCAGGTCTACTTCGGATTCGCTCTCAGAGGTGGCGCACCGCGTTTCAAAGTATGGGAGCGGCCCGATCGGTGCGTCGGACCCATCGGCATGCCGGAGCTGCAATAGGGCCAGTTGCCTCCGGGCGTCGCGCGCGACCACCGCCGCCCCGAACGTTGTTCCGTCGGCCGTGACCACCCGTGGCCGGGCTGCGTCGATGACGATCGAGAAGACCGTAACCACCAGGCCGTCCTCAGAAACGAGCACGCCCGAACCGTATCCGACCTGAGTCCCCACGCTGACGCCGTATAGCTTGACCACCCGCGCAAGAGCCGCGTCAATGGCCTGGTCAAAACCGCCGACGACCGCGGAAACTTTGGCGTCAGTTCCCTCGACGCGTAGAGCGCCCCAGGCCGATAGGGCGACTCCGACGTAAAGAACTGTGGAGTAACGAATCATGGCGCCGGCTTCCAGTCCGAAAGTTTATCACGAAAACGCTGGTTCGAGCTGGTGACCTCAATCGTACAGGGAACACTCACGCCCCCGACATCCTGATGATCCATAAACTCGATAGTCATTCGCGCCCCTGTTGGGACGTCGGTGATCCGGGCCCTCATGCATCGGCCGGTCGTCTGGTCGAAAGAGAACCGGGCTGTTTTGTGGTTTCCCAGCGGCCAGGATAGCACTTCCCAGGGTTCCGAAGCCTGATGGGTCTTGATATCCTCCCGCCCGGCCGCAGAGTCCGCCCCCAATACCTCAACATGGGACAGGTCGAGGTTCTCAGCGGGAAGCGGTATTTTCAGATGGAGCCAGTACAGCGCCGCATAATACATTTCGAATGCCAGCGGCGCCGCCCCGGGTTCGGCGTCCGTTGCTTCGCGCTGCGTTACGGACTCTTGGTCGACGGCGAAAATCGTTCCGGTCCTGCCATCGTCGTGGGTTCTGACGATTTGGACCCGGCCGTCGGCATCCTGGTGGGCCGCGAATAATTGGGGGGGCGAGCCGCCGTCGTTGAGATGCTCCCGCGTGATTGACCAGGACATTCGCTTGGCCTCGGTCGGCTCAGCCGAAGCGTTTCCGCCTGCAAGCGCGGTTCGATACGCGTCGAGAACCCGGCGAACCTGTCGCAGATTCGCTTCCCGATCCGCTATGAATTCGCTTTTCAGATTCGGCTCAATTGGCGCAAGTCGCACGATGGGGATCCTGCGATTTCCGTCACGTTCAATCTCCAGCGGCACGGGCCAGTCCTCGGGATAAGCTCCGAGAACGCTGACATAATGATTGGCCGATTGAAGTGCAATGCCGTCAAATGCAATCAACCGATCGCCGATGCGCACGTCCGCCGCGCCCAACGGGGAATCGGTTGCGATTCGATTGAAAAAGATTCTGTTCCCGTCCTCCTCGACCGTGGCCAGCAGCGTTCCGTGCCGTGCCAACCGGCCGGCTCGAAGCGCGGGGATGAATCGGCGAATCTGGTTCGACGAAATGGCGTAGCCGAATCCGACATTGTATCGACCTCGCGTGTTCACCGAGATTCGCCCGTTTATCCCCACGATTTCGCCGTCGAGATTAAAAAGCGGACCGCCCGAGTTCCCGGGATTGATCGAGGCGTCGGTTTGAATGCAATCTGAGTACGTGAGATTTCCGCGGACACCCTGTTGGTAGCGATTCAGGCCGGTGACGATGCCCATGGTCACCGTCGGGCTGTAGTTCTCGCTCATTACGAACGGGTTGCCCATGGGCATTACCGTGTCGCCGAGTTTCAGCTTGCTCGAATCGCCCAGGTTGGAATAGGGCAGTTGGCCTGGTCCCTTCAGGTGAATCATGGCCACGTCCCCGGTAGGATCAATGCCCAGGATTTCCATTTCGTAGAGTACGCCATCGCCGAGTCCGCCCCAGCCCTTGCGGGCGCCCAGCATTCCGGCGACGACGTGGTAGTTCGTAAGGCCATAACCATCCGGCGATATCAGCACGCCCGATCCGCCGCCGTGCTTGGCCACGTCGAACATGCAGACCACGCTCGGAACGACCCGCTCGACCGTCTCGATGCGCTTCAACTCGGCCTCCAGGACCAGGTCGGCGTGGACCGTAGCCGGACCAGAGATAATCCCGACGGCCAGCAGGAACGCCGATGCTGATGACCATAGCGCGCCCCTCGCGGATCGAACACGGTTGCAGCGAATCGATAGGGGGGGTTGTTTCATCGTCAATCAAATCGCCTCATTGTTTTCGCCTGGCCGGACGCAGCAGTTTCGCTCCGCCCCAGTTTGCATAATCCGAAAGATCAAGCTCGTCACCAAAGTCGGCCACCAACTTTAATCTTGAAACTCCCTGGAGGCTGACATTTACGTCGATCGACCGATCGTCGCCCGTGATCAGCCCGCTATCGAAGAGCACGTTGTTGTCGCTCTTGACTCTGAAAATCACGCTGCCCCGCGGGCGAACGGAGTCGTCAATCCCCAGGGTCGCCACAAAGGCCTCGTAGCGGCCGTCCAGTTCGAAGGTCAGCTCGGTCCGGCTCATCATTCCGATGCCGCGATCGAACGCTCGACCGTCGAGCACGATCGGGCCATTGGCCGCGTTGCGATCAAATCGAACGGGACGCGGGCTGTGCAGCCGACCCTCGCGATTCTCCGCGGATGGTCTTAAATCGCTGAGAAAAACGACCCGATCGCTGTGGAAACGGAGTTGGGCGATGACGGCCAGGGGCACACGAACCGTCGCATCAAACGACGCCTGTACCTCAGTGAATTCCGTATCGGCCTCAACCAGCCGACCGGAGAAAGCCGCCCCGTCTACCATCTGAACGGTCAGCGGTTCAACTGACTCGCGTTTAGGGCCGGCGGCAAACACAATGGCAAAGATTTTTTCAGTTTCAAAGGAGCGGGCACTGTCGCCAAAATGAAACGAACCCTCAATCGGTCCCACCGATTCCAGCCGCCCCTGTACGGTCCGCACGTCTTCCAGGTCGCGCGTGATCAGCATATCCCGGCCCGGCGGGCGCGAGAGAAGGGCGTATTCGAGGGCTTCCGCTGCCTTGGGGAAGGCGTTGCTGTCCGCGAGTCGGATGGCCGCCAACCCGCCGAAAGGCAGAGTTAACTCCGGGCCAAGGGTCGTCTTCGCGATCAGTGCGTCCTTTTCACTTCGGAGCAGCGTCCCGAACAGCCTCCCGGAGTCGGCGAGATGGAAGACCGATTCTCCAGCCGGAAGCGCCTGAGTCAATCCGGCATCAGAGGCCGCCTTGGCGTATCTGTTTCCGGCTTCAAAGGTAGACGGCTTCGCCGTAGTTTTGCGAAACTGGACGTACTCGAGATTGTTGGCATCAATCGTGACCGTCCCGCCAGGTTCCGCAATTCGCACCGACTTGGCGTCCCCTCCTTTCCAGCGGCCTTCAACGCGGCTGCCGTCAATCAGCAATGCCGACGCCTGGGGTCCGTCAACGGCCGCGGGCGTTGTCCGCTCTGGCTCGGCCTCGCCGGAGGTCAATGCCCCCGCAAATCCGGCCTCGACAAGGGCCGGTCCTGCCGGCCCGAGGACAGCCGCCAAGGCGACAATTCCTAAACCCCACCGGCACGGCCGGCTTGAAGCGGACCAAGCCCGCCGGAACAACCGGCCTAATGCGAGCGCTGCCCGCCGTCCGAACGAGTCATGGTTGGTAGATCGCATCTGCAACAAGCTTTCCCCTCGACAAATCCCGAATGAAGCTTACACGCAATTTGGCTCCCGATCGATCACGCAGGTGCATCATCGGCATCTTGCTTTGGCCCGTCGTCCGCTCGTTTCTACGTTTTTCCGCAGGCCCGGCCGCGCCGCCTTTCTCGCTCCGTTACAGACCCGATACGCGGTTCTATGAAAAGACGAGTCTTCGCAATCAAGAAGGGGCGGACAATGCGACTTCTCGCGGGAACGCGGGTTCGAACTCGGACATGTTTCGAGGGTGCCGGTCACAGTGTAAACCTCGCCGAGTTGGTAGAGGGTTTTGAAAAGTGCGTGGACCAGTTCGACGACCTCGACCCGCGCGGCCAAAGGGATGAGGTAGGTTGCTGCTTTGCCCGGCGCGACATGATCAAGGGAGCCCTTCGGCAAGTGAATGCCGTGCCGCGTCATCACTCTGAGTGCATCGTGCGCCTCGAAGGGGTAGAAGAAATTGACCGCCAATTCTCCATCGCCAAGGGCCACCTGGACCCAAGGTTCATCGGCGTCGGCGAGCCTAAAGTCGGCGAAGCCTTCGCTCTTTCTCTCAATCAACCGGGTGAGCATTTCGCGAAAAACATCGGCGGGAGTTGGGTAGGCGTGGGTTCCACTGCGGATCGGCTTGCTGCCTTTAATCCAACGTCCAATGGACAAGGTTATTTCGGCGACGGTAGCAGCGAAACCAAATAGCAGATCGAAACCGCCAAGAGCCATCTCTGTATTTCCAGAACCTGCCGGCTGTTGCGAGACTCTTGCTTCAGGCCATCAAATGCCCTTGGCCTCGATTTTCGCCCAGGCGTCCTTGAGCGTGACCGTTCGATTGAACACGAGCCGATCCCGCGAAGTGTCGGGATCGACGCAGAAATAACCCAGGCGCTCGAATTGAACCCGCTCGCCGGGCTTTGCGGAATTCAGCGAGGGCTCGACCCAGGCGCGTTCCACGACCTCAAGCGACGCAGGGTTGAGGTTGGACCTCCAATCCGGGGAATCTGGCGATTTCGTGATCTGGTGATCTGGTGATTGCCCGCCTTCCCCTTCGTGGCTCCGGGGCTTCGTCGCTTCGTCGCTTATCGCAACTTCATTCGGGTCGGGCTTGGCGAACAAGTGATCGTAGAGCCGCACCTCGGCCGGGAGGGCGTGGGCAACGGAGAGCCAGTGCAGGGTGGCCTTGACCTTGCGGCCATCGGGGGAATCGCCGCCCCGCGTGGCCGGATCATACGTGCAACGGAGTTCCGTGATTTCGCCGGTGGCGGAGTCCTTCACAACCTCATGGCAGGTGATGAAATAGGCGTACCGGAGCCGCACCTCCCGGCCCGGAGCCAGCCTGAAGAACTTTTTGGGTGGATCTTCGCGAAAATCGTCTTGCTCGATATAAAGCTCCCGCGAGAAGGGCACCACCCGTGTCCCGCCCGCGGGGTCTTCGGGATTATTCACCGCCTCCAGTTCTTCCGTTTGTCCCTCCGGATAGTTTGTGATGACGACCTTCATTGGACGCAGGATCCCCATCACCCGCGGAGCGGTCTTGTTCAATTCGTCGCGAACGTGGTGTTCGAGCAAAGCGAAATCCACGGTGCTGTTCATCTTGGCGACGCCGATGGTGTCGCAGAAGGCGCGAATGGCTTCGGGCGGAAAGCCCCGACGGCGCATCCCCGAGAGCGTCGGCATGCGTGGATCGTCCCAGCCACATACCCGCCGCTCTTTGACCAATTCAAGCAGCTTTCGCTTGCTCATCATGGTGTAGGTCAGTTCGAGCCGGGCAAACTCAATTTGCTGGGGATGATGAATCTTCTCGCCAAAAGGTTTCCCCGGCCCGCGGCCTTCGTTGATCGCATCGATGAACCAGTCGTAGAGCGGGCGATGGTCCTCGAACTCGAGCGTGCAGATCGAATGGGTGATACCCTCGATCGAGTCTTCCAACCCGTGGGCCCAGTCGTACATCGGGTAAATGCACCACTGGTCGCCGGTGCGATGGTGCGTGGCGTGCAGAATGCGATACATGATCGGGTCGCGCATGTTCATGTTCGCGTGGGCCATGTCGATTTTGGCTCGCAGCGTTCGCGATCCGTCGGGAAACGCCAATTCCCATTGGCGAAACCAGCGCCGGACGAGCGTCGGAACCGCTTCGAGCATCAAAGAGCGGGGCGCTTCCCATAGGAGCGATTCCACTACCTCGGGCTCGAGCGCAAGGGCGGCCC
>JBGTDB010000408.1:0-7479 GCA_041748515.1 Phycisphaerae bacterium | reverse complement strand
GCGAAGATTGTTTCCGCTGCTGCGTCCGTCGCCGTACTTTCCCTGCACGTAGGAAAGGAACCGGAAACCGTCCGGAATCGGCAAGCCGAGTTCACCTGCGATCCGCTCCAGGTGTTCGGCCACGGCCTTCGCGTCCGGCTTTCGGCTGGTTACGTTCCCGCTTGCTGAATTCGAGCAAGCCGAAAATGAACGACTTGCGCCCCTGATCGAACAATTCCGAGCTGAGCTCGCCGTCCGCGGGGCTGAGCTAAAGCACAACCAGAGCCAAGCTGCGAAAGCAAAAAAGCCGGAGGACCGGCAGGCCGCACGGGAAAGAGTAAAAGAACTCGCGGAGCAGATCCGAACGACCAAACCAATACTGGCTCTACAGCTTGTGGCCGACGACGCAACTCCCGAAGCCATCGGGCAACTTCTTCAGGAACAGGAAGGACGAATCGCGCTCTTGTCTCCCGAGGGGGATGTGTTCGACCTTATGTCCGGGCGCTATAGCGACGGCATTGGGCGCCTGGGTGTGTATCTAAAGAGACACGCAGGCGACGACCACCGGATGAATCGTGTCGGACGGCCCGCTGAGTATGTTCGAAATCCGGCGATAACGGTGGGGCTGGCTGTCCAGCCGGATGTGCTTCGCGGATTGATGGAGAAACCGGGCCTTCGGGGTCGAGGGTTGCTGGCGCGGCTCCTGTATGTACTCCCCGTCTCGCTCGTCGGTTTCCGGGAAACAAAAACGCCGCCGGTGCCGGCCAACGTATCGGCCGGCTATGCCCGGCTGGTCAATGGCGCGCTAAATCTAACGCCAGCAACCGACGAAAATGAGCAACCGCGTCCACGAGGAGTCCGGCTAGCTACTGAGGCTCAGGTCGAACTTCACCGATTTCGTGAGTGGGCGGAGGCAGAGTTGCGCGTAGGCGGCGAGCTATCAGCGATTCGAGATTGGGGTAGCAAACTGCCCGGCGCCATTTGTCGGATAGCAGGGGTCTTTCATGGGCTTATCCATGCTGAACGTGATCCCGCAGTCCAACCCATTTCGGCTGAAACGATGCTCTGTGCCATCACGATTGGTGAGTATTTGACCCAGCACGCTAAAGCTGCGTTCTGCGAAATGGGTGCAAATCCTGCGACTGCGTTGGCTCGCCGGATCATGGCTTGGGCGAAAGAATCTCGGCTCGATTCATTCACCCGTAGAGACGCATTTAACGCCGTCCGTGGGGCCGTACAGCGTGTAGATGAGCTGGACGACCCGCTCCGGCTCTTGGCGGAACACGGCTTCATCCGAGAGCGAGAAGTTTACCGATCCGGGCCGGGGCGCAAACCAAGCACGAGCTACGATGTGAACCCGCACGCCCTATCGCAAAATACGCAAAATGCGCAAAACGTGGCACGGCACGATGATTCTGCGCATTCTGCGCAATCTGCGGAAGGAATGGCGAAATGATTTCCGCTCTTGAGAGGCTTAGGACACTCCGAGCCGGCGAGCCCTTGCCTGACGAGCCCCCGCCGCCGGAGCCATCGGTCGAGGATCTTCCGCCGGACTTCCGAGAGGAATTCGAGGAACGTGCCTCAATTCGTGAGTATGACGGTAACCAGACGCGCGAGGAGGCCGAGCGCGGGGCATTCAGGGAGATATTGGCCAAGATACAGGCCGCCAAGAACACCGATCGGGCGGCTTGACATTATATCGCAGTTGCGATATGAAGAGAATACGATGAAAGCAAATCCGGACAACTCACTCGCCAACGACATCCGGGCCGTCTTCCGGGACTCGGGCTGGTCAATCAAGCGCCTCGCCGACGAAAGCGGCGTGCCGTATTCCAGCTGCCACGGTTTCGCTGCGGGAACGAAGGACGTGTCAACAGGCGTGGCGTCGAGGTTGTGCGAAGCCCTGGGTCTTCGACTCACTAAGGCCAAGAAGCGAAAGTAGGTCTAGCCATGAGACTATTCCAAACCACGTACCGGGACAGCGGCGGAGTGCAGCGGACTGCCCCCCGATGGTATGTCGAATTTCGGTGGAAGGAGAAGGTCCGCCGGCTACCAGCGTATACCGACAAGCGGGCAAGCCAGGCCTTTTCCAGGCAACTTGAAAAGCTCGCCGCACGTTGTAGCGCTGGCGAGCAACCAGACCTGAAAACACACGATTGGCTGGAGAAGACCCCCCTCAAGACGCGCCAGAAGCTCGCCGGCTGGGGCTTGCTCGACGCCCATCGCGTTGGAGCGTCGAAGCCGTTACGCAACCACCTCGCCGACTACAAGCAGGCATTGCTCGACTCGGGAACGACGCCGGAATACGCCCAGAAGACCTACCATCGAGTTACGACGATGCTCGATGGGATGGGTATCGTTTACCTGTCTGAGCTCGACGCGGCAGCCGTCGTGCGGTCGCTTGCGGGCAAACGTGCCAAACGCGCTGACGACAAGAAAGGGCTAGGCGTCAAGACAACAAACCACTACTTGGCAGCGATCAAGGGATTCGTTACATGGCTGGTCAAAGAGCGACGGGCCTCGCATAACCCACTCGCCCATTTGTCTTGTATGAACGCCAAAGCCGATCGACGTCACGTCCGACGCCCATTGGAACCCGAGGAACTCATCACGCTCCTCGCGACAACCCGCTGTGCCGGCGACAGCCTGGGGATGACTGGAGAGGAACGCAATTGGCTTTATCGCTTGGCCGTCGAAACAGGTTTGCGTTCCAACGAGCTGCGAAGCCTTCTTCGGGCCAACTTCGACCTCGACAGCGCCGAGCCCACGGTCACGATTGACGCCGCGTCGGCGAAGAATGGCCGGAGCGCGACCCTGCCGCTCCGGGCAGAAACCGCCGCCGAATTTCGGGCCTTCCTCGGGCAAAAGCACCCGGCCGCTCAGGTTTTTCGGCTTCCACGTCCTGAGAAAATCGTCGTGATGCTTCGGGCCGACTTGACCGCCGCCGGGATTCCGTACCGTGATAGCGCCGGCAGAGTGGCGGATTTTCACAGCTTCAGAGTGACTTTCGCGACCCTCCTGCTACGGTCTGGCGTCGATGTTCGAACGGCGAAGGAGCTGATGCGCCACGCGACGATCAACATGACCGCCGACGTGTACGCCTGCACGCTCCGCGGATCGCTGCACGAAGGGGTCAAGCGTCTGCCCAGTTTCTCCACGCTGACCACCGAGGCGGTGAAGGCCACAGGGACGAACGATGCCGCCGCTGACTTGGTGCGCCGCTTGGCGCTTCCGTGCGCCCAACAGAGCAAAACAGATCAACTCGGTTCAACGCGGCATGATCTCGACAACGGTGCGCAACCTACGAAGAAAACAGGGACTTACGACGCTCCTTTACGCACTCCCGCGCATGGAAACGCAGGCCGTTCCGGCCCGGCGTTAATACCCCCAAGGGGATTCGAACCCCTGTCGCCGGCTTGAAAAGCCGGTGTCCTAGGCCTCTAGACGATGGGGGCGAGTCGGCGTATACGGTGGCCACGCGCGGTGCGGACTCTACTTGGCTTGCGCCAGATCGTCAACGTTGCCCGCAGCCGAAGAGCCGGGGGCCGCTCGAACGAAACTAAAGGAAGACCACGATGAGACTGTTATCGCCTTTCAACAGCCATGAAGCCCCTCAAGCTTTCTTCGAGTCTTGTGCATACCTGAAACAATTTGCACCCAGCACGCTCTTCCGATTTCCTTTGATCATTGGCTCATCGAGGCGGGAACTGGTCGAGAGTTTCAATACTCGAACGCGGTTTCTCGTTTGCACACTGCTGTCCGCGATCGCATTCGCGACTTCGACCGGTTGCAAGAAAGATTCGAACGGCGACGGCGCCCAAGTCGCGCGGCCGGTGGTTTATTGCAGCGTCGATGAGCAGTTCGCCCGCGAGATCATCACCAAATTCGAAGCCGAAACAGGCATTAAGGCAGAAGTCGTGTTTGACTCCGAAGCGGGCAAGACGACCGGCCTGGTCAATCGGATTATCGACGAAGGCAAGGCGGGTCGCCGCCGGGCCGACGTCTTCTGGTCCGGCGAATTGTTCAACACCATCCTGCTCGGCCGACAAGGCCTACTCGAACCATATAAGCCGTCAACCGCTGACGATATTCCCGAACGCTACCGCGATCCGGGGCATCACTGGACGGCCACCGGCGTGCGCGGGCGGGTGCTGGCGTTTGATCCGAAAGTCACGCCCGCAGACCAGGTTCCGACGAGCTGGACAGACCTCGCCGACCCCGGCGTGGCGGGGCGAACGGCCCTGGCCAATCCGCTATTCGGTACCACGCGCGGACACGTCGCGGCCATGTTCGCCCTCTGGGGGTCGGAGAAAGGCCGCGCCTTCCTGGAGGACCTCCGTCGATACGAAGTGCGCATCGTGGACGGCAACATGACCGCCGTGCGAAACATCCTGGATGGTCGCGTGGCCTTTGCGGCCACCGACACCGACGACGTCTGGGTCGTCCAGCGGCGAGGAGCTTCCATCGATCTAAGATACCTGGACATGGGCGACGGCGGCACGTTGCTCATTCCCAGCACCACCGCATTACTTCGCGGAAGTACGAACCCCGACGCACGCCGGCTGGTCGATTTTCTCGTGTCCGCGGAGGTCGAGAGACTCCTGGCAAAAAGCGCCTGGGGCAGCGTTCCGGTGCGTCCCTGGCTTCGCGAGGAGCTCGGCATGGAATGGCCCGCCGAATCCAAAGTTGACCACCAAGCCGTCGCCGACTCGATGGACGAAGCCGTCCAGGCAGTTCGTGAGATTCTGATCCGGTGATCGCTAGATGGGGCATTCGACTCGTGCTGTTCGCTGCGGTTCTCGCGGCGGTTGGCGCAATCGTGTGGCCCACCATCGCCGTCATCGCGGACTGCCTGGCCGCCCGCGAAACCGCCAATTCGGCCGCAGTCTTTACCGGACGACAAGGCATCCTGCTGCTGAAAAGCATAGGCCTTTCCGCCGGCGCGACCGCCCTCAGCCTCCTCCTCGCCATCGTCCCGGCCTGGGGTCTCGCGCAGCGTCGCGGCACAACGCACTTCTTGTTCCTTTTTTGCTTGTCCGGAGTCGTTCTCTGCCCGCCGATGGTCTACGTCTTCGGCTGGCAGCGCTTGTTGCCTGCCTCGACAAACCCTTGGGCCATGTGCCTTTTTGTCTGGGCCGCATGGGCCTGGCCGATCGCCTCCCTGATACTCGCAAGTGGGTGGCAAGCATGCCAAGGGCCTTACGAGGCGGCACTGCTCGAAGCCGGACGCGCGCGGGCCATCATTCACGTCCTTGTTCCAAACCTCAGGCCCTATGCGGGAGTCTCCGCACTCGTCCTTTTTGTAATGTTTTTCGGCGATTATGGCGTACCGCACGCCTGCGGGTTGATCGTATATGCCACGGAGATTCTCGGCTGGGCGGCCAATACTTCCGGCGCGATGGAAACCGTGCTCCCCTCGATTCCGGCGACGATCACCATTCTGATGGGCCTGGCGGCTATCGCCTGGTTCATGCTAGCACACCAACCGAACGCGGCCGGACATAACGAGAGCCGCGAAGAAAGCTTCGGGCCGGTGATCTGGGTCGCGCTAGCGCTTGGCTTGGCTTCCTGGCTCGTTCCGATCACCGTTTTACTATGGCATGCCGGGGCCGTGAGTCCGTTCGGGGAGGCGCTGCGAACTTACGCCTTCGATTTGCGTTGGTCCTTCGGGACCGCTCTGGCCGCCGGGTTTCTGGTGGCCGTCTTCGCGTGCAGCACAGTACTGATGCATCGCACCCGCTTCCTGATCGTAGGGTGGTCCGTAGCGTTTGGGGCCCTGCCTGCGGCCTTGGTGGGCAAAGCTCTGGTCATGGGCTTTAACCGGCCTGAAATGGCTGCGATCTACGATCATGCGGCCATTGTGAGCCTTGGCTATTTTTCAAGATTTGCTTGGCTCGGGGCGCTCGCCGGTCTGGTGATGGCCCGCGACCTGCGCAGCGAGTCAGCGGCGCAGGCCGCGATTGACGGTGCCACGCCCACCGACATCCTGCGATTCCTGATCCTGCCGAATCATCGGCGGCTTCTCGCGGCACTGGTCTTCATGGTCGCCGCCCTTTCGCTCGGCGAGGTTCCCACAACCACGTTGATCCGCGTCCCGGCGTTTGCCCCGGTTTCGTTGACGATCATCGAGAAATTCCATCGCTTCGAAGACGAAATGCTGATCGCCCTGAGCATGATTCTCGTAGCGGCCAGCCTCCCCGCGGCGCTCACCATCGCCCGCGCCTGGGGCGGACTCCGGCGCCAAGCACTTCGATAGATTAGCTTGGGAATGCGAGTAGAAAGTTTGACTCGGATCGCCCGAGCCGCTCACGGTAATCGGTAAAGCCTCAGGCCGCCTTGACGTTGAGCACTTCGATATGGGGATAGTTGGCGTACCGGCCGATCAACCGTCGAGCCTCCTCGATCGTGGTTGCATAAACGCGGAATTGCTTGACGGCCCCCTGCGTCTTGTCCGTCGGAATCTTGTACTTGAAGTAGACGATGTAAGGCTTGGGCATCACGACCGGAAAACCTCCGAAGCCTCCCCCGGCTCGGCATGCGCGGGAGCCGAGTTTAGGAAAAGACGCAACAGCTCCCATCGCCCCTGCGCCTCCGCCGGACACAAGGATACAACCGTCCCAAAACTCACGCGGGTCGGGAAGCGTATATATTGCGCCATCGTATCTTTTCCAAGCCAGGTCGTCCACCTATTCCCGGACTCGGCGTTCGGCCGGGCACCGTAATGATCGGGGCCTGGCAGCGCATCGATTGAATCGTCAGGAAAGAGGAAATTGCTGTCGATAAATGGACGTAGACGATCGAAACCGGGACTTGGTTGAAGTGGCGGTCTGGGACCGGTAAAATCAAACGACGGTGTCGCCGTCGGGTGGGTGGTGCGCGGCGAGCCTCTTTCCGCCACGATCCGAGATACGCAACAATTGCAAATTGCCGATCATCGGCGGCGGGAGGCTGATCGAAGCCTATGGCGAATGAAGCCGACGGAGATGGAGGTTCGCGAATGTTTGAACGATTTACGGACCGTGCCCGAAAGGTCATGGCGCTGGCCAACCAGGAAGCCCAGCGATTCAATCACGAGTACATCGGTACGGAGCACATCCTTCTCGGACTCGTGAAGGAAGGGTCCGGCGTCGGCGCGAACGTCCTGAAGCATCTCGACGTGGACTTGCGCAAGGTGCGGCTCGAGGTCGAAAAGCTGGTCAAGAGCGGCCCCGAAACCGTCACCATGGGCAAACTCCCCCAGACGCCTCGCACCAAGAAAGTCATCGAATACGCCATCGAAGAAGCGCGTAACCTGAATCATAACTATGTCGGAACGGAGCACCTGCTGCTCGGCCTGCTGCGCGAGCAGGACGGCGTGGCGGCTCAGGTTCTGATGAATCTGAACCTCCGGCTCGAAGACGTCCGCGAAGAGGTGCTCAACCTTCTGGGGGCCAGTGCGGAGGCGGAAGACATGGGTTCGGAAATCAGCGGGGAAACCAAGAAGACCAAGAGCAAGACGCC
>JBGTDB010000407.1:0-12082 GCA_041748515.1 Phycisphaerae bacterium | reverse complement strand
GCACGGAATCGCCGGCTGAGGCCAGACTGCTCAGATCGACCAATGAATCTCCCCAATCCGCCCCATCCGCCGATGTGCCTGACCATGCCTCTTCGCCGGCCATGGGATTCGTGTTTCCCGTGGATCGCAATCCACCATTGTAAGGATTGTGCTCAAACGCCTGACGCGGAATGAGTGTCCAAGGACCGCTGTTGACGCTGATCTTGATGTTACCACCGTCGTACAAGGCTTCCGTTTCAACGTAATGGGAAAACAGCAGGTAGGGCAATTCTAGTTCCCCCGGCAAGTTGATCACGGGACTAAACAGAGAGTGAACAGCCGACTCGTCCTGATCGCCGCAATTCCCGATGGACGGATTAGCCGCAAACCACGCAATGCCCTGCCGCCCCAGGGGAAGTCCACCCGTCTGCTCCCAGTCATAGGGTGTGGGCGGACCACTGGGACCGGAGTGCGAAACAGTCCAGCCGTTGGGCCCTGATTCGAAGTCGTCCGTGTAAAGTGTTGTGCGACCAGGGCAGAGCGTCGCCGGCGTGGGACTTAGAACGTTGGCCGCTCCGCACAGGCCTGTTGTGTGCATTTCGACGGCCAGAAGCGCTTTGTCCACTTCGGCTGCATCCGCAGCGGTGAACAGCTCAAAATCCGATCCGTCTCGCGGATCCTTAATCATCGTGTCGATCAGGTCGGCAGCGCTTTGATTGATGGCGAAATAGGCGTCCTGAAAATCAGATGTCGGCGTCAGGTAAACTGTCAGTGCCCGATACCAGACGGCGCCCGCCTTGAATAACCCGATGGGCGAGACGCTGTAGCCATTAAAGCTCTTCCCGTCGGTGAGCATGGCGAACGCATGGTTTGGCACGCCACTTCCGCTGTGGACGCCGCCGTTATCATTGGGGTTGCAGGTCTGAAAGGGATGATTGGCAGTGTCGGGATGTCCCTTGCACGACGGCAGCCACATGTCGCGGATGGCACCGCTGAAGGCAGTGGCATCTTCGCCAATAAGCCAGCGCATGTCAGGGTTGTCGTTTTCCCGCAACGTTAAGCCGACCTTCGTCATTTCCGCTTCGGCAATCAGCATGTCCCCGTCTGCCTGACTAATGCCGACCGAAGGAATTACGATGGTCCCATCCGAACCGCCCATGGGGGACAGCCCTGGGAATACGTTGTTCGCGACAACAACGGCTGCCGCGCCTGCGTCCTGGGCGTTCTTCACCTTCTCCGTGAAGAGGCACTCCCCTCGCCGAACCAGAACGATTTTCCCCGGCATGTCGTCCGCGTTGAGAAGCGGCCCGTCTATGTTGCAGGCCCGAATCGGGTCGGCAACGACGAGGTTCTCGGAAACACCCGTTGTCGAAAGCTGCGGGCCGAAAAACGCCGGCTGTGCCAGGTAATCGCCCGCGATCGACGGTGGCTCGTCAACGGTCATCAACGTACCAGCCACACACCCGACTCGCGGGCCGTTCGGCGTATCCGATCCCGGCCCGGTGTCGTGCGGCGGCCAGGGCGTTCCTCCCGGCGGACCGGCAAATGAGGCGTCCCCATTTAGCAAGTCCACGATCTCACCGAAAACGTCGGAGAAGGATTCATTAAGCTGTCCCGACTGATTCTGATAAATCAGGCCCGCCGTCAGGGCCGTGAGGCCGTGGGCGAATTCGTGGGCGACAATGTCGTCGGTGACCAGCCCCGTGCAGTACCAGGTACCGCTCGAACCGCCGAATGCATTGGGGCATGATGGGCTCTGGAGATGCACCGTCGCGTTCATCGTACCGCCGACGCCGTCAATGCCATCACGTCCGAACGCCCGAAAAAAATAGTCATAGGTGTCGCCTGAATAATCGTACGCCGCATCCGCATCAGAGTCACCGGTTGGGGGGCCTCCCTCAACACGCACCGTTATTCCCTGCAAATCGTCGAAAACGCTTCGCGATTTGAAAGACTCGAGGAGAGTCCAGCGATCGAGCACCTTGCCGGCATGGGCATCGATGAAGAACGCTTCACGCACGCCGACGGACAGGTCGGCCAGAATCACGTAATAGGCAAGATGGACTCCGGCCGGCGGATCGCCATACCATGCGGGATCAACAATCACGACCTCCATCTGCTCAACTTCAGGGTTTACATTGACGGCCAGATCCGCGGTAGCAATCCGCACGGCCGCATCAGGGTCGATCGAAGGGACCGGGTTCAACGTCGGCGGAATTTTGTAAAATCGACCATTGGCCGCGGTGAACGCGCCCGCCGGGTTCTGATGGATGCGAATAACTCCGGAGAATACCGGGACGCCGCGATATATCTGCTTGTACGTCGTGCGACGAAACCCAAGCCGGTCCGTTTCCTGGACGGGCGGCCGAAGCTCAGCCGCGACGGCGCGTACACCAAAATGATGGCCGTAAGTGCGGAGAAAGTCGGCCGCAGTCGCCCGCTGTCCGGGCACGGCAGGTTCGACGGCGAGTGATCGCCCATCGTCGCCCTTAAGGAACGATACCCCACCGGTCTGCTGCGCGCGATGTACGCGAATACCGTCAAACCTCTCCTGAGCATTCGCCGTCGTGTGCGGGGCTCCCACTATTGTAACCACCAGAGCAAGGCGAGCACGTTGGCCCCAGCACGACGTCCATCCGAATGAATGCATTCTAAACTCTCCGATTAGTTCCGATTCCATGGGGGGCATGGTTTCCGGGCACGTTCCCGTATTGACCAACGCGCCTGAATCACCGCGTTCAACGGGTGGCACGGATTTACTTCATGATGTTCGCAGTGCGGGAAAAACAACACGACTAGTCACGATTGTAGCGACTGAATGGGGGTGGCCGCAACTGAATTCGAAAGCCTTGCAAGACAAAGGCGATAAAGGGAAAGCGGAAGAAATGGCCGTTGCGGCCTGCCTGATCGTGCCGCCCGTCGAAAACGCCAGCGAGCCGCGCATCCAAGCTTCCCAGTTCTGCAAGCAGGGAATTGGGTCCGAAGTGTTCCTGCGGCCTTGTCGAACTTTCGACATACTCCGCGGCTTCTCGGCGCTTCGATGCGCCGCGCTGAGTTGCCCGATGCAGAATCGCCCGCCCACGGGCGGGGCCGCGGGCGGGCGATCAAGTTACTTCAAAAGCCGTCAGTTACCAATCCGGCGATCAGGCAATCTGCTCCTCGCGCCGCCCGAAGTAAACTTTGCCGAGCGTCAATAAGAGCAGGGTCATAACCACCAGTCCCCATTCGGAAGTGGTCGGAATCACTCTGAAATTGCTATCGCAGAAAACCTGATCGCAATTCGCATTCTTCGTCCAGACGCACATCTCACAAACGCAAAGGTCTTGCGTCGATTCATAACAAAACGCCTGAGTCGGATCGGCCGTCCCACGGTCACAGCAGGCGCCGATGGCCGGCGCGCAACTGATCTGCGCACAACTCGCGCCCTTATGCCAGTCGCACTGCGAACAGTTACAGGCCACAAGCAAGACGTTCGGCGTACAGATCCCGGTAAGCCCATCGCAACAGGCGCCGCGTGCTTCCTGGCAGGTTATCTCACCACAAGTCATAAGCTTGTGCCATACTCGTTGTGGTCCCAGGCAATCTTCGGGGAGTACGTCATCGATGCATTGCCCGCCCATTCCCGGCGTCCGGTCGCAACAGGCACCGCCGTGGCGAACGCACTCGCCGGTATCCAAAACGTCCTGGCAGTCGCGGCCGAGGAAAAAGTCGGCCTGGTCGCCGACGCAGTTCTCAGGGAACTGCTCATCGATGCACTCGCCGGTAGTGCCGTCGCAACAGGCACCACAGACTACGTCATCCAGCACGCAATCGCCCATGCCGTCACAAACATCCTCCGTACAGGCGTTCCCGTCATTGTCGCACGGTGTGCCAAATGGCGCGTCCGCCAAATCGATGCACGTACCAGTGTCTGAATCGCAAACAGCGCCGCTTTCACACGGCGGCACGGGGCCTGGACACTCCACGTTCTCGTCGAATACGCAATTCCCCTTTCCGTCGCAAATGTCCATCGTGCAGAGGTCTTCGTCGGCGTCGCACGGCGTTCCTATCGGGGAATCAGGCAAGGCCATGCATTTTCCTGTCTCCGGATTACACTCGGAGCCCGACTCGCATGGGGGCACGGGGCCCGGGCAGCTCACATTCCCCTGGAAATCACATTCGCCCAAGCCGTCGCAAACTTCGATCGTACAAAGATCGTCATCGGTATCACAGGAGGCACCGGCCGGGGCATCTGGGGCGTCCACGCAGTCGCCTGTCTCAGGATCGCAGACCTGGCCGCCATCACAGGGGCCGGTCGGCCCCGGGCACGTCGCATAGGAGAGAAGCGGAACGCACTGGCCCTTGCCGTTGCAAATTTCCGCCGTGCACAGGTTGCCATCGCCTTCACACTCTTCGCCGTAAGGAACGTCCGGATTATCCTCGCAGGTTCCGGTCATCGGGTCGCAACTCTGGCCGCCGTCACATTCATTGGTCGGACCGGGGCAGGAAACCTCATCGTGCGAAACACAGGAACCCATTCCGTCACACTCCTCGAGCGTGCAGAGGTTTCCGTCGATCTCGCATTCCGTGCCTGCCGGATCATGCGATTGCTCGCAGAAGCCTGTATCGGGATTGCAGACGCCGGAACTGCAAAGCACATCCAGGTGAGAGCAATCCACGGCATCAAAGGTGACGCAGTTTCCATTGCCATCGCAATGATCGATCGTACAGAGATTGCCGTCAGCCTCGCAGTGCGTGCTCAATTCGGGATCGGGGTTGTTCACGCACATACCTGTACTCGGTTCGCAAACCTGGCCGCCATCGCAGGGGCCGGCTGGGTCGGAACAGGTGATCACATCATGCGGGACACAATTACCGCTGCCATCACATTGCTCCAGCGTGCACAAGTCGCCGTCAGATTCGCAGGGGTCGCCCGCAATCGGATCGGGGTCGTCAATACATGCCCCGGTTCCGGGATCACAGCTTTGCCCCCCATCGCACGGACCAATGGGGCCGGGGCAGTCCACTCCGTCAAAGGTGACGCAATTTCCGCTTCCGTCGCAGTGGTCAATCGTGCAAAGATTCCCGTCGGCTTCGCAATCCGTGCTAAGCGGAAAGTGCGACGATTCGCACGCGCCGGTCGAAGGATTGCAGACCCCGACACTGCACAGCGTGTCAAGATGCGAACAGTCGACGGAATCGAAGGTGACGCAATTTCCGCTTCCGTCGCAATGGTCGATCGTACATAGATCGCCGTCGGCCTCGCAATCCGTGCTGAGCGGAAGATGTTCGGTTTCACAAGCCCCTGAGGTCGGGTTGCAGACGCCGACGCTGCAACCAGTGTCAAGGTGCGAGCAATCAACTGAATCGTATATCACACAGTTTCCGTTGCCGTCACACCTATCCAGCGTACACAGATTGCCGTCGGCCTCACAAGTCGTACCGAATGCTGGATCGGGCACGTCCACGCAGTTCCCGGTGTCGGAATCGCAGACCTCACCACCGTCGCATTCACCGGTAGGCCCGGGGCATGTCACCACACCGTGCGGCACGCAACTTCCCATGCCGTCGCAACGTTCGAGCGTACACATGTCCCCGTCATTCTCGCAGGGTGTATCGACCGGCGGGTGCTCCAGCTTCACACATTCCCCAGTATCGGGGTCACATTGAGCGCCCGCATCGCACGGAGGAACCGCTCCCGGGCAGGACACATTGTCGAATGTGACGCACTGCCCCATTCCGTCGCAATGATCGTGCGTGCAGAGATTGCCGTCACGCTCGCAAGAGGTGCCGAACGCGGTATCCGGGTCGTCCACGCAGAATCCGGTTGCAGGTTCGCAGCTCTTTCCCCCGTCGCACGGACCTTTCGGTCCGGGACAACTCACGTTGTCGAACGGGACACAACTCCCCATGCCATCGCACTGCTCAAGAGTACACAGATCGCCATCGGTTTCGCATGGATCGCCGAAGGGAGCGTCGGGATCGTCCTCGCACACTCCTGTCATGGGATTGCAGCTCTGGCCTCCGTCACAGGGACCAGCCGGCCCGGGACAGGTCAAGCCGTCGAAAGTCACACAGATGCCCGTGCCGTCGCAATGGTCGAGCGTGCATAGATTGCCGTCTGCCTCGCAGTCGGTGCTTAGCGGCAGATGCGAAACCTCGCACGTCCCCGTGGATTGGTTGCAGACTCCGACGCTGCACTGTGAATCCAGATGCGAGCAATCCACGTCGTCAAAATTGACGCAATCGCCGTTTCCATCGCAGCGATCCAGCGTACAGGGATTGCCGTCGGCATCGCACGGATCGCCAAAGGCGGGATCGGGGTTATCAACACAGGTTCCCGTGTCCGAATCGCAGCTTTGTCCGCCGTCACACTGCCCAATCGGACCTGGGCACAAAACTACATCGTGCGGAACACAATTACCGCTGCCATCACATTGCTCCAGCGTGCACAAGTCGCCGTCAGATTCGCAGGGGTCGCCCGCGCCCGGGTCCGCGTTGTCTTCGCAGCTTCCCGTCGCGGGATTACAGGTCTGGCCGCCGTCGCATGGACCCGTGGGTCCGGAGCAGTCCACCCCGTCGAACGTGACGCAATTTCCATTGCCATCACAATGATCGATGGTGCAAAGGTCTCCGTCGGCCTGGCATTCAGTGCTAAAAGGCTCGTGCGTCACGCTGCACGCACCTGAAGCCGGATTGCATGCGGCATTGCTGCACTGGGTATCCAGGTGCGAACAGTCAACCGAGTCGAAGGTGACGCAATTTCCGCTCCCGTCACAGTGGTCGATGGTGCAAAAATTAGCGTCGGCCTGGCAGGAAGTGCTAAAGGGCTCGTGCGTCACGTCACAGGAACCCGTCATGGAATTGCAAGCGGCGTTACTGCATTGCGTGTCCAGATGCGAGCAATTGACCGTACCCTGCTGAACGCATTGGCCCATCCCGTCGCATCGGTCCACCGTACACAAATCACCGTCGAGTTCGCATAGGATTCCGGAAGCAACATCCGGCAGATCAACACATGCACCCCCAACGCACGTCTGACCGCCGTCGCATGAGTTTGTCGGTCCGGGACAGGTTACGTCGGAGACGAAGTCGCAATTGCCATCACCGTCGCATTCGTCAATCGTGCAGGCGTCACCGTCGGCATCGCACGATGTGCCGGCCGGTGGATCGGAAAGGGCATCACAGCCGCCGGTAGCCGGATTACACATGGTGCCTGCATCGCAAGGGCCGGTTGAACCGGGGCAATTCACGTTCTTAATAAACACGCAGTTGCCCGCTCCGTCGCACTTGTCCTTGGTGCAGGCATTGGCGTCTAAATCGCAAACCGTGCCAGAGGGGGCATCCACAAGATCGACGCAATCGCCGGTGTTCGAATCGCACACTTGTCCACCGTCGCACGAGTTGGTCGGTCCGGGGCACGAAACCATCGAAGTCTTAACGCAGGAACCTGATCCATCACATTGATCATTCGTGCATAGATTGCCGTCGGCCTCGCATTCCGTGCCAGCCGGTACATCAGGGAGGTTTTCGCAAAGACCCGTGTTCGGATTGCAGGCCTTCCCGCCGTCGCACTCGTTGGTCGGTTCGGGACAGGTCGTGGTCGTATCGTTTACGCAGGAACCGCTTCCATCGCATTCATCGATTGTGCAGAGATTGCCGTCGGCGTCGCAAGGAATGCCGGCATCAACATCCGGCAAATCAACGCAATCGCCGGTGTCTGGATCGCAAGTTTGCCCGCCATCACACGGCCCCGTCGGCCCAGGGCATGTTACGCCGGCACATAGATCATCCACGCAGGTCGGACCGAGGACGCAACCATAAGCTTCGGCCGGCGGACCATTGATCTTCTTGACGGAACGCACGCATCCCGTTGCGACCTGACCGGAAATCGTAACCGTGAAAAGAGCGCCTGCCTCGGCGCAACCGTTCGCGGGGCAATTTGGTACTGCGTTCTGAGTTTCCCATTTGACGCCGAAAATTCCGGTTGTCGGGTCGGTCGAGCATCCGTTGATCGCTTCGGTTCCGCCAGTGGCAGACACAAAGCGCTGACAGCATTCGGCGGACAAGCCAAGAACCCAGTGGCTTACGTCCTGGCTGGTCGAATTCTGGCAAACGCGATAGGTAAAGGTCGTGTTCGTCCCATTGTATATGGCGCTGATCAGCCGGATCTGGGCCGCACGAGGAGGGGCGCCCGTCTTTTGCGCACAAGGCCCGCAGGACGAACAAACGCACGGCTCCGGAATGTCATTGCAGATCGTGTTCTGATAAAAACTGTCCTCCGAACCCGAGCATTGCGTCTGCAATACATTGTTGGTACAGGTCGCAGTGGTTCCGTTGCAACACGCCCCACTTTGGGCTAGCGCAAATTGAGGACCGGCCAGCGCCAAGGCAGCAATGGCCAGAACCGCAGGTCCTAACAAGATCTTTCGCGGCGAAAAGGCACGGCGTGGTGCGTTAATTGGATAAAATGCTTCTGCCATCGGACTTCCACTCCCCATAGAGGTCACGATCCATCAAATGCGGTTCATACTGCATAACCGCTATTCGAGGATTCTACATTTCTAGTAACTTCGTAAAAACAGAGCTTCGAAGACCAACGCGCCAGCGATTACGACGTCGAGCGCGCGGATGCCGCACAAGCTTCAGCGAAGAACGGCCGAGCCCAAGCATTGCGCGTCTTCATGCATCCGAAGTCATTATCGATGAATCTTCTCTCCCGAAGACCTCCGCGAAGCCGTCCGTTCGGCGGAAAGGTCTGGACCGCTTTCGTTAGGCTACCGCTTCGCCCTTAGCCCGGATCGGCCTCCTGAAACGAACTCCCCTGACAACGCCGTAGGAGCCGTAGCGCGTAAGCACAGGTCCGAATTTACGCCTTTCCCCATTTTAAGTCAAGATAAAAACAGCCAACCATCTAAATTAACAGCGCAGAAATGGCCCCTCAAATGATTTTGCGCATTAGGTGTTTAATCGATCCTTTTAGAACCGAAATCTTCCACCCCAAAGGACCTGCTCACGGCTCGTATACCACGGCAGTCACACGTACACTTCGGCGCCAATCCGCTCGCAGGCTATTAAAGCCAAGAATGCTTTAAGGTTCGGTCGCGAATGTTTCAAAGCTATTGCCGTGACTTCGCGCTAAGTTGATCGGACGAGGCCTTTTAGTCGTCCCCACGGATCGCGGGTATTCAGTCCAGTCAACTGCGCGCCGCCGCTCAAAATACTACCGGACTCTTGGAATCGGGTAGTGCGGTACCCCTAATGCTTGACGAATGCGCTCCCGAAAGATACAAGCAAGTAGTCGCGCGTTTTTGGGAGCGCAATTCAACGTCGTTGCCGACCCCGGGCACTAGCATTACCCTGCCGCAAAGAGAGGCAGATGAAGACCACACTCGTTCAAAGGATCTGCCGAAGACCATTGTTGTCGCTTCGCCGGCGGAGGGGGCTGGAGCAAAGCGATTCATCTTCCCTGGCCATTTTGGTTTATTGGTGTGGATCGGCCTATCAGTGTCTTGAAAGCTAGAACATGACTGATCGTCTCGAACACGGAACGTCAACGGACGCAGCGGTTACCGGTGCGCGTGAGCGCCTTTTCGATACCGAGAATCCGCCGGCCGCCACGGAGCCCAATACCCCCGGACGTCGGCCCGCGCCTCCGGACAACGGTTCGACCATGGACGAGATTGATCGAGAAGTGCGCGAGGCGATGGCCGGAATGGACGCCAGCGACCTGGCCGATTTGTCGGGCGGCGTTTCTATGGACCAGGGTCGCGACTCGCTCGAACCCGGTTCGGAAGTCATCGGCACCGTCGTCAGTGTGGGCAACGATGATATTTTCCTGGAGTTCGGCCCCAAGCTTCAGGGGCTAATGCCGCGCAACCACTTCGGCAAGAAGGAACAAATCGAAGCAGGTCGGCGCGTCGATGTCGTGATTGAAAAATTTGATGAAAGCGCCGGGCTCTGGCTGGTGAGCCGCAAAGGCGCGACCCAGCGTGCGACATGGAATAATCTCCAGCCGGGGATGCTGGTCGAAGGCCGGGCCACCGGCGTCATTAAGGGCGGACTCGAAGTTGATCTGAAGGGCATCCGCGCTTTCATGCCCGCCTCGCAGGTCGACATCACCCCCATGAAAGACATCTCGCTGCTGCTTAATCAGGTTGTTCGCTGCGAGGTCATGGAGGTTGACCGCCGGCACAAGAATGTGCTGGTCAGCCGGCGCAAGGTCCAGGAGAAGGAACGGCTTGAGTCCGCGCAGAAGCTCAAGGGCGAGCTCGCCGAGGGACAGATTCGAACGGGCGTCGTCAAGACCATCGTCGATTTCGGCGCTTTCGTCGACCTCGGCGGGGTGGACGGTCTGCTGCACATCAAGGATCTCAGTTGGACCATGGTCGAAAAGGTGACCGACGTGCTTTCGCCCGGCCAGAGCGTCGAGGTCATGGTGCTCAAAATCGAAAAGAACAAGGACCGGATTTCGCTGGGTCTCAAGCAGGCTCAACCCGATCCCTGGTCCAGTCTTGGCGAAAAGTACGAGGCGGGCACCTCCTTGAAAGCCCGCATCCTACGGCTCGCGGACTTTGGCGCGTTTGCAGAATTGGAGCCGGGCGTCGAAGGGTTGATCCCGATAAGCGAAATGGGCTGGTCACGAACGCGCAAACCGTCGGACGCGGTTTCGCCCGGGGACATGGTCGATTGCGTGGTGTTACGCGTCGAGCCGGATCGTCGTCGTATCGCATTGAGCATGAAGCAGGCTCAGGCCGACCCCTGGCAGGGCGTTTTTGAAAGTTACCCCGTCGATTCAACCGTTAAGGGCAAAGTGACGCGCCTCGCCGACTTCGGCGCGTTTGTCGAAATTGCCCCCGGCGTCGAGGGTCTGATTCATATTTCCGAGCTGGCCGAAAAGCACGTCAAACACTGCGGAGAAGTGGTTCAGCCCGACCAGGAAATCGAGCCGCGAGTCATCGGCGTCGATCGAGAGAATCGCCGCATTTCGCTCTCGCTTAAGCCCGCTAGGGAGGCCTATTCCGGCCCCGACGAACACACGGCCAGGAGTGACGCACCTCGCGACGAGCCTACGAAAAAGCAGCGAAAACGAGCCCTCCGCGGCGGACTGTCCAGTCATTTCGACTGGTAGGCGAGCCGAAGGCTTTAGCCCGCACGGACTCTCCTCGACTTCGGAGCCCCGACATTCATGCCGGGGGGTTTTACAAAGCCGGTCCGAGCGGCGCGACTTTTTGCTCTTTCAGGGGATTACCCCCCGACCCACTTGGCTTGAAGCCGGTTGGTCTTCAGGTCCACGATTTCGATCATCGCAGCGAACTCGCCGTCCACGAGATACTCAGCCAGTTCCTCGGCGGTCATCTGGGCCTTGATGCGGAAGGTAGCGATGCCCTTGCTCAGCGACTGATTGACGTTCTTTATCTTGTCCGGGTCGACATCCTGAATCTTCCGCCGCAGCCGAATCGCGTCACCCACGCTAATGCCCTCGACCTCCAACGTTAGCTCACCGCCGGCACTAATCTGCGTAGCCCAAAACTTCATCACGTTGGCGTAAAGCCGGTCGACCAGCTCCTGGCCGGCGTTTTCCAGGGCCTTTTTGCCGGCCTGCGGCGAAAGGTCATGGAACCCCCGTGCCCCGCCCCGCCAGTTGGCCAGGGATTCGCTGGCGGCGAGTTGGCCGGTGTCGGTGTAGTACAACTTGATCATGGCGTCACCGTTGTACATGGCGACCGCCTGACCGGCGACGTCGCGGACTCCGGCTGAATTTGCCTGGGCCGTGCCGGTGATGAAAATTTGCGTGCCAAAGTCCTTGGCGCTGGCCCGGACCTTTGCAACATTGTCTTCGGCTGCGGCGTCCGCTGATTCCCGGTCCGCAAGAACCTTGAGATGTTCTCCGGCATAAACGTTGAACCCGGACGCAAGCAAGCGGTTTTCAAGCTGAGATTCGAGGATACTGCTGTCCTGCACGATGCCGTCGATCCGCTCCAGGATATATACGGCGATGCCCGGCCGGCCGATCTGGTCCAGAACATTTTGCACCTCGCCCCAGGTCGTGGCGATAGCGCTCTTGCTCACTTTGGCGCGGATCGTGCAGAAAAACACGCCGCCAGCGGCCTCGCCCTGCTCG
>JBGTDB010000406.1:0-4802 GCA_041748515.1 Phycisphaerae bacterium | reverse complement strand
TTTCACCGCATTGTGATCTGGGCGGAGGGCGAGGACTCGACCGCGGCGGGCACCAACGACGAGTATGAAACCAACGTTGCCTATCGCTTCAGCATCGTGGCGGACGACCCCACGGATGATGAAACCTACGTTCGATTCGGACTGACGGACGAGGCCTCGAAGATTAACCTGAACACGGCGACCGAATCGCAACTCCTGAAACTGGTTACGGCCGCCGTCGAAGGCCGCGACGACGTCGATCCGCAGGCGATCGTTCATGCGATACTCGATTGGCGCGATCCGGACTCTACGCCACGCGGTGAAGCCGGCGATACGGAAGGGGAGTATTACAAGAACCTGCCGAAGCCGTATAAGGTCAAGAACGGTCCGTTTGATACCGTCGAAGAACTGCTTTTGGTGAAGGGAGTGACCCCGGACGTTTTGTTCGGCGAGGACTTCGACCGCAACGGATTGCTTACGGACAACGAGAACGACGGCGACCTTTCGTTTCCTCCCGACAATCAGGACGGCATACTCAATCGCGGACTCTACCCATACCTGACGGCGCTGGCCTATGAGACCGACGTGTCGTTGAACAATCGCCAGCGACTGTACTTGCAGGGGCCGGAAGCGAAGGTCCGATTGGCACTGGAGGAAATGTTCCCCGGCGATTCCGTGGCGGTCGATTTCATCGTCGGCGCGACCCGAAAGCCCGCGGCAGGCAAAAAGCCGGACGGCAAGGGACCCGAGGGAAAGAACCCAACCGACGGACTTGAAGGCTCCGAAGACACCCCTCCGCCGGGCGGCGACGGCCCCGCCCCACACGATCTCGGTGTTCCATTGCCATTCCCCGGACGCACTGGGCCCAGGACCGGGACGATGGGTGACCGATCTCCCCCTGTTCCCAACCAAGGCGATAAGCCGCAACCCCAGAAATCATCAGAGCCCGTTGGCAACAACAGTGGCGCGGACGCCGGCGCGGACGCTGACAAACGAATGGTGCTGGCACAGTTTCGTGAGGATGTGCCTCCCAGTGCTGGGAATCGGCGGCCGGGACGCACCGGAACGTTACAGCAACCGGGACTGGCAGGCCAGCCGAACAATTCACAGGAGCCGAATGGTGAGGAACCCGTTACTGAGGGGTCGGAAGCAGAGCAACCATCCGGCGAGAATCCTCCTGTATCGGGCGGAAGTGGTGATGTCGGACCGGGAACCTCGCCGATCCGAAGTCCAGCGGATTTGATGTTTCCGCGGAAGATCGGGGACGACCTGGTTCCCAGCCCGCTGACGCCTGATCACCTTGCGGTGCTGATGGACCGGACGACGGTCCGTTCGCCGGAGCAGAAGAAGATTGAGGGTCTGGTCAACATAAACACCGCGCCCCGGCGGGTGCTGGAGTGCATTGAAGGGTTGTCGGCCGAGCAGATCGACGCGATTCTGGCCGCGCGCGGACAATTGGACGACTTTAGAAAATCGACGACCGCCTGGCTGGTTTCCGAGCGGGTGCTCGACGTGGAGACGTTTGCGGCTATCGCGCCGAACATCACCGCGCGAGCCCAGCAGTTCAGGATCGAGTCGCTGGGCTATTCCGACCATCATGGCATGGTGACGCGCCTGGAGGCTGTGGTGGACATGCTCGGCCCGATCCCGCAGACGGTTCATTACCGGGACATCAGTTATCTCGGGGCGAGCTACCCGATTCGCGAAGAAGACCTGGAGCAGCAGCGTGCCCGCTAGAAGACGTCCATCCAAGATTGTGGCCCTCGATTGGGACGTTCGTACCCTGCGCGTGGTGCATGCCCTCGTGGGCAAGCGGGGCGTCAAAATTGATCGCCTTCTGTCCGTTGATATTCCCGCCGACGTGGACGTGGCCGAACCGGACCAGATGGGCCGGTTTATCCGCCGGGTTCTGGATCAGGAACGCATCGGCACGCGCCACGCCGTCGTTGATATTCCGCGCGATCAGGCCATCCTAAAAACGTTGCACCTGCCGGCGATCCGCGAGGAGGAGCTGGCGGGCGTCGTGGCCATTCAAATCGCCAAGGAGCTTCCGTTTCCGGCCGCCGATGGCGTCATCGACTTCGTGGTTTCCCCGGGCGATTTGCCCGGATCCACTAACTCAGACGTTCTGGTGTCGGTGGCCCGCAAGGAACTGGTCGAGCAATACGAGGCCACGTTCGCGAAGGCCGGACTGAGGCTGGATCGCATCGGCCTTCGACCGTACGCCAACCGTATCGCGGTTTGCGAATTCCTGAAGTTTGCCCTTCCGGATCGGGTGTTGTTCATCGACCTGCGCTCGACGCTGACCGAGATCGACGTCATCCGGAATTCGGCACTGGTCTTTTCGCGTGCGGCGTCGGTGCCGATCCCGAGAGAGGCCATTTTGCCGGCCGAGTCCGACATCGAGAGCGGTCTGTCCTTTATCGCGGCGGCCACCGACACCGAGAACATGCCGACGGGCGATGGGGAACGCCAAAAGTCAGACCCGGCAGATCGGGGCTTGCAGGCGCTGGTGCTTGAGGTGACCCGGTCGATCGAGGCGTATCGGGTGAACGATCCCGGTGCGCAGATGGATCACGCGGTCATCGCCGGCGACACGGGGATCGAAGAAGCCTTTGCCGAGGCGTTGCAGCGCAAGCTCGGCATCACGGCGGAGCTTTACAACCCCGCCAACTCGTTTGGCTGGACCGCGGAGGAAGGCGCGGCCGCGTCGGCGTTTTCGGCAGCGCTGGGCATGGCGCTTGGCCAGGCGGCCACGGAAACATCCAATTTCAACTTCCTCGATCCCAAGCGCATGGTGTCTCAGGCGAAGGAACGGCTGCGGAAAGCGCCGTTTGTCGCGGTAGCCGCTTTGCTTTTCATCGCGGCGGGCGGAATCGTCTTCGCCAAGTCCACCAAGCCGCAGCGCGACAAACTCGTGTCGCTCGAACAGCAGATTCTGGAGATTGAGGAAAAGGAAAGCGGATATAGAAGTTTCCTGACTTTTATGAACGGCGTGCGAGCGTTTGATCAGGATCAACACATCTGGGTGGATGTTCTTTATGATGTGTTCTCGATTCTGCCTCAAAACGACGAAATTGTTCTGACGCATCTGGACCTGGACCAGAGAGACGGCGTTGTGGTCCTAAAGGCCAAGGCCCTGGAGCGCGGAACGGCGACAAAGGTGGTCGAGGCCTTTCGCGGCTTCCGGCGCGAAGGGCGCGACGCGCCGAGATTCGAGGCGACTTTCGGACAACAGACTGAGCGGCCGGCCGAGAAGTATCGGTTCTGGCAGGATTTCAAGATCACGGTGCTGGACGATTCGGGTAAATCCAAATCGGGGTTGGCGGGGTCGCGGACGTAGTCGAGAAGCGGATTATGGATCGACGTACCAAGATACTTTCCGGTTTGCTCGGGCTGGCCGTGCTTTACGGCCTGTTCAGCGGCGTGATCTATCCGCGCTACATTAAGAAATGGCTGACGCTGGACGAGCGGATCGCGGAGAAGGAAGCGGAACTCGAACGGCTCAACGCGCTCGAGGATCGGGTCAACAAGGCGCGCTACGAGTTTCGCGAGCTGGCCGGTCGGGTGGGTTCCTTTGAGTTCCTTCACGTTGACAGCGACGTCCGCGATCGACTTAACAGGATGATCGCTGAAAACAAACTTCAAGGCGCCAAAGTGACCCCGAGCCGCCAGGTGGAGGATCGAAAGACCGGGTTGAAATCGATCGTGATTTCCGTTTCGGCTGCGTCGAAGCTGGAGTCGGCCATTACGTTTTTGCGGGACGTTGCCACGCTGCCGCATCTTGTCCGCGTAGGCAGCGTTTCGATCTCGCCGGCGTCCAGCGCGGCTCGCCGCGGCCTCGCCGATGACATGGTTAACATTCGGGTGCCGATTGAAATCTGGGTGCTTCCTGAGCAGCGCGTCGTCGGTCGGATTCCGCCCGAAGACATGATTCATCCGGAACTTTATGTTCGGCATCATGAGGGACGCGACTATTCCCCCATCTGGACCGGAGAGCCATTTTCCGAGTATGTGCCGCTTTCCGCGCAGGCGAATCCGACGCACAACGTGCAGACCGGCGCGCCGCTGACACTGGAAGTCTCCTCGACCGGGGGTCGCGGGGCGCACACTTTCAGTTGGTCGCCGACAGATGGGCTCAGCAACCCAAATACACCGCGTCCGCGTGTGGATACGTCGGAGGTGGGCAGCAAGCGCTACACCGTGACTGTGACCGACGCCACGGGGCGTTCGGCCCAAGCCAATGTCGACGTCAGCGTTCGTGAGCCCCCGAAGCCTCCGGAGCCGGTTGTTCGGGCCGATCCTCCGCCGGTGGTCGCCCCTCCCCCGGATACGCGGGCGAAACCGTGGCCGGACGGTCAGTTCAAAGAGATTCGCATGGCGCTACTTCGGCGGACGAGCGACGCCAGCCTGGATGAATTCATGCTGTACGACACCCGGAGTCGGACCAACGCTTATTACAAAGTCGGCGACGAATTTGATGGCGGCAAGCTGATTTACGTGCACCAGACCGGCGGGGTTGCGCATAGAAATGGCGAGTACTTTGTTTACCCACTGGGTAGAACGTTGCAACAATCACTGCCGGCGACGGCCGCCGGGGATTTTCCGGAACTTCGGCGGGCCGCCGAGTACCATCGCCATGCGATAGAAGAACTGAATCACGCGGGAGAGGCCGGGGCGGATGGAAGTATTGAAGACCCGACGCGGGACCGCGCTCAAACGGCAGCCGAGGCGAAAAGACAAACTCCCGGGCCTCGAGGAAAGCCGCTGGCCGAGTCCTCGCGCGAGGAATCAAAGGCCGGCGAAACGCCCGAACGGCCGTC
>JBGTDB010000405.1:0-4209 GCA_041748515.1 Phycisphaerae bacterium | reverse complement strand
AAGATGGGGTTCGCCGAACGCTTACGATTGTCGAAGAAACGCGGATCCTGGAGGGCGTTTTCCACAACCATGATCGCCGGATCCAGGATAGCGTGGCCGCAAAATGAAACATCCCTCGGAGTTTCCGTCGCCTCAAACCCCTGGATATGGACTTGAACCACTGTCGATCCGCCTCAACGAGCGAGATCGTTGCCACCGAGACGTTGAGGAGCTTCTTGGCAATCCGTGTGATTCGCTCGAATCGCTCTTCCAGCGGAGTCTCGATAATTCGGAGACTGCGTAGTGATTTGAGGCGCAGCGGTTCGTCTGGTGATAGGGGAGGCGCGATGGGCATTGTTCGGTTACCGGTCCCGGTACTCCATGCGTGTAACAGGAAATCGACGCTTCAGTAGGGAACCTTCTGTAACAGTCGTCAAAGGGAATCGAGGTGCAACGTTATTGCCTTCCAAATCGCACTGAGTCCTTGGCTTGCTCGTTATCGGGCTTAGTTTGCCGGCATCTGACTTCAAGTCGGTACTTAGGCCAAAGAAGATTAAAGTCCCTGCCCCGCCCGCGGTAGATGGCGAGCTTGCCCGAATTGGCTTCACCCGTTCGTGAGTAGGCTTGCGGTGCTTGAGCGTCAAAATCTTGAAGAGAAAACCTGGCAATTGCCGGGAGCACTCGGTTCGGACTGCTCCTTGACGGCGCCGGTTTGGACGATATGCTTCCACCCTTTATTTGCCCCGACCCAATGCTGCGTGCGCTATGCGGACGACGCCTCGTTTTCTTCCGGCAATTCTGGTCTGCCTTCACGAGGGCTACACCGGGCGAATGTTTCTGCGCGATCTGATCGCCGGTCTGACGGTCGGCGTGATCGCCCTGCCGCTGGCCATGGCCTTTGGGATTGCGTCAATTCCAGAGTCCGTTGCGGCCGATGCGGGCTTGTCTCCTCCGGCGATCGGCTTGTATACGGCCGTCGTCGCCGGATTCCTCATCTCCGCGCTCGGCGGAAGCCGCGTTCAAATCGGCGGCCCGACCGGGGCCTTCATCGTCATTGTCTATGCGATCGCGGTTGAACACGGCTACGCCGGACTGGCGACGGCCACCCTCATGGCCGGCTTCATCGTCATCGTCATGGGGCTGGCCGGGTTCGGGGCGATGATCAAATTCATTCCTTATCCCGTTACCACCGGCTTTACCTCGGGGATTGCCGTCATCATCTTTTCCTCGCAGATAAAGGATCTCCTCGGCTTACAGATTCCCGCGCTGCCGGCCGAGTTTGTCGAAAAGTGGAAAGCCTATTACGAGCACGCGGGTTCCTTGAACCCGACCGCCCTGGGCGTGGGCGCGGGGTCGTTGTTGGTGTTGCTGCTGCTGAGGCGGTTTGTCCCGCGCATTCCGTGGGGCATCGTCGGCGTTATCGTGGGATCACTGGTTGTGTTCATCTTCGGGCTGGACGTGGAAACCATCGGAACGCGCTTCGGGGGAATCCCGCGTACGTTGCCGGCCCCGCATATGCCGCCATTCAGTCTGGAATTGGTCCGAGACCTCATTCCCGAGGCGACCACTATCGCGATTCTCGTCGCCATCGAATCGCTCCTCTCGGCCGTGGTCGCCGACGGCATGACCGGAAAGCGACACAAGTCCGATTGCGAACTTGTCGCCCAGGGAGTGGCCAACATCGGCTCAGTCATGTTTGGAGGGCTTCCCGCGACAGGCGCCATCGCCCGCACCGCGGCCAATGTCAAATGCGGCGGACGCACGCCAGTGGCGGGAATCATTCACGCCGTCTTTCTGATTCTGGTCATGCTGTCCGCCGCCCCGCTGGCTTCGGCGATTCCCTTGCCTACTCTGGCCGCCATGCTCATCGTTGTTGCGTGGAATATGAGCGAGTTCCATCACTTCCGGTTCTTGTTCAGGGCTCCGCGCAGTGATGTGGCTGTCTTACTCACCACTTTCGGCCTCACCGTGTTCTTTGATCTGACCATCGCCGTCGGCGTCGGCATGATCCTTGCGTCGATGCTCTTCATTCGGCGCATGGCGGAGGTCTCAAACATCAATGCGATCACAGGTGAGCTTGCCGGGGGATTCGACGACACGGACTCCGACCGCGACCCGAATTCCCTCATCCGCCGCGAGATCCCCGTGGGCGTGGAGATATTCGAGATCGACGGACCGTTCTTCTTCGGCATCGCGGACAAGCTCCAGGACGTTCTTCGCGGCCTGGAGAATTCACCGCGAGTTTTTATTCTGCGCATGCGCAAAGTGCCCGCCATCGACGCGACCGGACTGCATGCGCTGCGCGAGTTTCACCGAAACTGCCAGGGTCGGGGCACCGCCCTGGTTCTTTCCGGCGTCCATGCCCAACCGTTACATGCCTTTGTGCAGACCGGGTTTGATCGCGAAGTCGGGATGAACAATGTGTTCGGCCACATTGACAGTGCCCTGAACCGGGCAAGGGAGATCGTCGGCCTTCCTCCCGTTCCCCCGCCCACCGAATCAACGCACTACGTTGCCCGGGAGAGACACACCAGCAATTCGGCCCGGCCGGCATCGCCTCAATAGCAACGTAGCGTGTCTCCATGAACTGGAATCCCCCAGGGGCCGGCCACTGTGGCGTGGTTTCTGTCTGATCTTGTGTTGCCGAAACGTCGTTCCGCTGGCCCCTGTGAATTCCGGGTGTTATGCTGTGGGGCAGTCGTTCTGGGTTCCGAGTCGCAGGTCATTCAGGAGGTTATCAGATGATACGCGCCGCAATTTTTCTGTTGTTGTTTTGCGTACCGGTGTTTGCACAGGATACGGGAAAAGGCAAAGGTGAGCTGACGGACGCGGTTGAAATACTCAAAAAAGCCGACGAGGCAACCAAGGCCGTCAAGACCATCAAGTACGAGGCCACGGCCAAAGGGCTTGGCGCCAGCGAATCCCGCGCCGGCGTGGTCGAGGGCACAGTCGTTCTTGTCGGCTGGACCGGCGGGGGACCGGAGAAGTGGTTCTACGACGTGAAGATGTCGCAGCCCGGCTCGACTGACACGCGCCAGGCTCAGGCCGGGTCGGACGGCGACACGTTCTTCCTGGTGGATGTCCGCGAAAAAAAGGCGTATGAGGACATTGATCCCGCAGTGCTTGGCACGTTGGGCGGGGTCATGCGACGCGGCATCACCATGGCCGAGTTCGTCCATCCCACGCCGTTTTCTGACGAGATCAACGGCGAGAAACACGAACTCAAGGGTGTGACGGACGTCGCCGGCGAAAAGTGCTACGAAATTGTCGTCAAGTACGCGGACACGCCGCAGGAAGCGCATTGGTTTTTCTCCACCACGGATCTTCTCCCGCGCCGCGTCGACCGCTGGTTCGAACCGCGCGCCGAGCGGGGCGGCGCCCAACTCATCATCACGAAGCTCTGGGTCGATCCCAAGCTCGAGGAAAGGCAATTTAAGCTCGCTCTGCCCGAAGGATTCGAGAAGATTGACGACTTTGCCCCGTAGCGCTTCCAAGCGTGAAAGCGCTGAATCAAACGATCACGTAATCGAAAGGATGATTCAAGCAAGCAGGGGACATGATGGACGTAGACAAGAAGGCCGAAGTGTCGAGACGCTCGTTCAGGCGCTCGGCGCTTCGGCTTGCCATTATCGCCTTGGCCACGTACGCCGCAGTCGTTATCCTTCTACTCGTGTTTCAGCGGCATCTGATCTACTTCCCGACGCGCGACTACGAAGGCGACCCGAGCGAAATTAACCTGGCCTACGAGGACGTTACGTTTCGCACCGCCGATGGCGTGACACTCACCGGATGGTTTGTGCCGCTCGGCGGCGCCGATGCGACGGTTTTGTTCTTCCACGGAAACGCGGGGAACATCTCCCACCGTCTCCACACCATCGATCTCCTGCACCGTCTGGGATTTGCCGTATTCATCATTGATTATCGCGGCTACGGTAAAAGCGAAGGCAAGCCGTCGGAACAGGGCTTGTACAGGGACGCGGACGCGGCCTGGGAATACCTGACCGCGACGCGCGGCGTTCGGCCGGAGAGCATTGTCCTGATGGGTCGTTCCCTGGGCGGCGCGGTCGCCATCGACCTGGCCGCGCGAAAGTCGCCCGGAGTTCTGGTCGTCGAATCGACCTTTTCCACGATGGCGGAATTGGCGAAACTCCACTATCCCTATTTTCCGATCAAGCTGCTGTTGCGCGAAAAATACGACTCGATAGGCCAGATCGGGAGTGTTCGGTGTCC
>JBGTDB010000404.1:0-6045 GCA_041748515.1 Phycisphaerae bacterium | reverse complement strand
TATCGTCCACGGGAACGTTCATAGCAACTCTTCGGCCTTGCTTGACGGCTTCACGATTACTGGGGCCAACGCGGATGGTCCCGTAGTGCCCCACAACCGCGGGGGCGCTATCTACATTGAAAACAGCAGCCCCACCATCCGAAATTGTATGATCGTCCGGAATCGAGCGCGTAGCAGTGGCGCGGGCATTTTTCTGCTGAACAACAGTATTTCACAAGTGTCTAATTGTCTCCTGGAACACAACTATTCCGAGAACGGCGCCGGGATGTACATTGAAACGAGCAATCCCACAGTATCCAACTGTGTATTCTCTGCCAACAACGCCATTAATCCCGGAATCGCGATGCGCAACATCAACAGCAGCCCTGCGGTAACGGACTGCACATTTACAAAACATACCGGCCAATCTTCGACCAGCAATTCCAATGCCAGCAGCCCGATTTTTACAAATTGTACATTCTTCGACAACGAATCGAACTCCTCCGGCGCAGCCATGTTGATCGGTGGCACCGGCACGGTACGAATTGTCGGTTCGTCGTTCAGCGACAATTCCGGGGGAGGTGCACTCCGTATGACCAGTGCCGGCTCTGCGATCGTCACAGGTTGCGAATTTTCCGGGAACTCGTCCGTTTCAGACGGTGGTGCCATTTTCACGAACGGGATCGGCACACTGATGGTAACCAAGTCACAATTCTCCGGTAACTCGGCTGAGTTCAATGGAGGTGCCGTTTCGCTTAGCGTCAGCAGTAATCTATTCGCCAACTGCAAATTCGTCGGCAACTCGGCGTCAATGGGCGGTGCCATTCACACGGGCTCCTTCACCTCCGTCATGAATTGTACGCTTAGCGGAAACATGGCGATGCAGGACGGAGGCGGCCTGCGAAGTGTCGGCGGAAATATATTCGTGAACAGTTCGACGTTCTACGGAAACACGGCCAATGGAAATGGCGGAGCAGTGCATAGCGGCGGCAGCAGTCTCGCCATCGATAATAGCGTGTTCTGGGGCAACGTTGACGATGTCGATTCGACGGCGGGCGGGCCCTTCATGGATGAGTCTGCCCAGATTCACACGGCAAGTGGTGCGCCTGCGGTCAACTATAGCCTCGTCCAGGGTGGCTGGACGGGGGCCGGTGGAGCCGGCAACAGGGCTGACGATCCGTTGTTTGTCGACGCCGATGGCTCGGACGAAATTGCTGGAACTTTGGACGATGATCTGCGCGTGCAGGTCGGATCACCAGCCATTGATTCAGGCAACAACTCCGCTGTTCCGACTGACTTTGGGGATCTTGATGGCGACGGGAACACCAGTGAGCCAACGCCGATCGATCTCGGCGGCAATCAGCGGTTTTTGGACGACCCCGACACACCGGACACCGGCAATGGCACACCGCCGATCGTCGACATGGGCGCGTACGAATATCTACTGGATTGCAACGGCAACGGAATTATGGATTCAGTTGATATTGCCAACTGCGCCGGCGATCCCGCCTGCGACGACTGCAATCAGAATGGCATACTCGACGAGTGCGACATCGCCTCGGCCACTTCGCTCGACGAAGACATGAACGGCTACCCCGACGAGTGCGCGTATTTCGCCGGAGCCTGTGAGGTCGAAGGCCAGGAAGACTACTGGACCTGCGTGGACAACTGGGAACTGGACGGCGAGTATCCCGATGATGAGAATAGCGCCGCCGGCATTTTCGTCACCCTCGACGGTTCCGATGTCTTTCTCAACGAGACCGTCATCATTCCCGCCCTTCGATTGCGGCCGGGCTCGCAGCTTCGTGTTACCCAGATTGAAGCGGAAGGCGATCTTCTCTTCTCCAATCGTGCCCCGGATGTTCCCGGCCGGCTGCTGAATCAGGGAACCATCCTGATCGGCGAAGACCGTACCGTCGGCCCGGCGCCCGGAGCGCTCGATCCTGAAGTGATCATCGCCGCCGACGGCGTCATCACCGGGCCGGGTTGCACGGGGGTGACGGCCGGTGTACCCGTCGATGGGATGCATATCGCCGGCAGCCTCACGTTGACCGGCGTGGATTGCGACGCCGAACCCTGTCCCCACGGCGGTGTTCTGAATTGCTGCGGAACCATGACGGTCATCGCTTCCGGTGACGTTCTCATCGACGGCGACCACAATTATGGCCCGTGCGGCGGACACGATCATTTCGCCCGCTTCGGCCACACGCCGCCGGTGAAGTCGATAACCGCCGCGGCCGTGGTGAACATCGGCGGAGCGTTCACCTTCACCGGTGCGGCCACCATCATGGTGGACTCGACGGAGCCGGTGATCCTGGCCGGAGATTTCAATAATCGCGGCATTCACGCCGAGTGCTTCGACTGGCACCACGGCTCGCTGGTTCTGGATGGCACTTCGCCGCAGGCGTTTGAAGTCGCCGCGCCGGACGTCGGCCCCGTTGAGGATCTGCACGACGCCCAGTTCGCCATCGGCGAGCTGACCGTGGCCGAAGGGGCCGAGGTCACCTTCCAGGATGCCTTCGACAACGACCAGTCGGGCCAGGAGCCCTGCTCCGAGGCCTTGTACGTTGGCACGCTGACACTGGAAGCCAATTCGGTCATCACGTTCGACAATGTTCGCGTGCATTACCAATCGCTGGTGCAGCATCCCACGGCCAGTGTCACGTATCTTGGCTGCGCCGTGACAGCACCCCCGGAAGCGCAGCCGAATCCGGATGGACTAAGCCGGGCCCGATTCATTTCGTTCCACATTCCGCCGCCCGCGGTGGCCAGCGGGGGCGACGTGACGGCAATTCGGGTGGAGCTTTCGTCAATCGCAGCGCCGCCCGGGGCTCCGTCGGGGTCTCAGGTTCGTTATGTGAATGCCGTCGGCTTCGATGGGAGCAATCACGGTGCGGCTTCGATCAATTGTACGGATACGCCCGCGCATTGTCCGAATTTCGCATGCGCGATTCTGGGCTGCGAGCCGGAGTACCGGGACTGGGCGGGCGAGATCGCCGCAATTGACCCGGGGGCATCAGTGATTCAGGTGACCGGCGACGCGGTGGTTCCGGGATCGACGTACAGCGTGGTGCATGAATCGAAGAACGGAGCACCCTCGGCTGCGCTGGAGGCCGTGACCGGCCTGTGGGGAGATGTGCTGCCGGCTTTTGGAATCGTCAACGTCGTGGACCTCGGCGGGGTGAAGGACTGGCTCGTCGAGTTGAGTGGCTCGCCGTGTAAGCCTCGGGTGTGGATGCGAAGTCCGGTGAACCCCTTCGCGGACGCCAATGTGATCGACTTGTCCAATGTGGCCAACGTGCTTGCAGGCAATCCGGATTATTCCGGCCCGCCGATTGCGGTTTGCCCATAGTCATAGGCGACGGATCGCACGTTTTGATGTTGTTGATTCTCGTTCCGAGAGTCCGGCAACCTATGGTGTACGTGCTGGCTTCGGTCCAGGTCAAAGCCGTAGAACACCGCGCCGACGCGCTCGCTATGTGCCCGCGTAAAGTGCGTTGCAAGAAGCCCTTACATCGACCTGAATGGGGTCGAGAATCTTTGGAGAAATCGCCCGAGAAGTCGGCGTTTCCGACCCTGTAAGGGTCGGAAACGCTAATGGGCCTGGAGGGATTCGAACCCCCGACCAAGCGATTATGAGTCGCCGGCTCTAACCGCTGAGCTACAGGCCCTTGGCAAGATTGAAACATCACGAGCAGCCCCGGTCAATTACTTTTACTGGCCGCCCCATGTTCGGCCGGAAATTGCGAACTGTATTGGCGGGACAATACCGGAACAGTAAACCAAGAGTCGGTCACGAGGATTAGCAGCCTGTAGCGAAAGGTGTGGCACGGGTTTTCAACCCGTGTTTGCGCCGGTTGGAAACCGGTGCCACACCATTCACGATGCCTTTTGCCACGGGCGGGTTCGGGCGAGAATTCGACTACGGCCCGCAGGCGGTGTCGGCCGGTTCGTCCGATCCGCTATAGCAGTTCTGGAGCCAGCGGAAGTCGCCGAGATCAACACGGCCGTTGGCGTCGATGTCGGTGTGTTTGCAGAACGGTGTGGCCGCGGGGGCCGGGCCGGTCACGCATTGCGCAAGCGTCAGGTGATCAAATTCGTCCACAAGTTGGTCTGCGTCGAAATCGGCTCGGGCCACCGGCACCGGGTTTGAAACGTGGAAGAACGAGCTTGTCGAAAGTGCGGGCTCAACGGCAATGTTTCGATTCCAGAAGAAGTTCATCCCAAGCACGCCGTCCAGCGCTCCGAAATCAACCGACGGAAGGTCCAGCACCACGAACGGCGCGTTGGAGAATTCCAGCGCTCCACCGAGGGCGTTAAGCCGCACATAGTCTATGTAATAGGCGTGGGTGCCCGTTTCGATTCCGCCGACGCCGCACACGTCGACCGTGAAGTCCGGCGTGATCGGCAGATTCAGTTCCGCGGCGACCGCCGGACTGATAATTGAGCTTTGGGCTCCGGTGTCGAACATGAAGCGGAATACCTGGATGGGATTATTGTCTCCTGCCGGGCCTTCGCGAAGTCGAACGTTTACGAAGAACAAGCCCCCCGTCGGAAATGAGGCAGGCGTCAGGGAAAGCAACGTCGGAGTCAACGGCGTTTCCAAATCCTCAAAATCTGGAAAGAAACTCGCCGTCGTAACCGGCGAAAGTCCGCCGATTTCAAGGGCGATGGAACGGTCGAATGTCGGAGGAAAGATGAACGGTTGTTGAAGGAGAACTTCCGGCGACTTGTACAGTTTTCCACCAACGACAATGCGACGCGGCCGATCAACGTAAATGGTTGTGTTGTAAAACGCCAGGAACGGAGTGCCGATGACCCCCTCCACGACTTCGCCCGTTCCGCAATCAATCGGCGGTGCCACCACGATGGACGTATTTCCGTGGCCAACCAAGGCAGCCGGATCAAGCAGGCCGAGCGAGTCAACGGCCTGGAGCCCGGCGGCGTACAAACCGATCGGCTGAGAAATAAAGGCATCCACGGTTCCGCCGACGCCGCCGATGGGGATCGAGTTATTAGTCATGAAGGGGCCGTCAACGCCAAGGATAAATGGCGAAATTCCGGCGATCAGATCGACCACGGCCCCAGTGTCCACGATTCCGACCACGAAGTTTGAATGAACCGGCGGATTCAGCGATGAGCAATTATTCGGCGGGGGCAGGCCCAGGTGGCAAGTGTAGGACGGCAGAAGGGTGTGCTCGAAGTTCAATTCGTTCGGATTATTGCGCATGTCGCTTGCAGTGAGGGCCACAAGGGGGGAGAACCCCGCCAGCCGGGGCTCGGGGAACGGCGCGCCCGCTGTCGCCGTGGCCACTGTCTCGGTGGGCTGCGTTCCGGGATGGACCGCAATGATTGATCCGCGGCTCCCCATGCGGATAGGTCGATGCTCGGCCGAAACCTGGGCCAATCCGGTGCCGCAAGTCGCGACAGTAAAGGCCGCGAACGCAAGGAGGCTGAAAGTTCTGCACGGTCCCGTCACGTTGATTCCCCCAATAGGCATGGCACCGCCCCGGCGTTCCTGTATCCGGAAGCCCCATGTTATTATTGGCCCGCGAACAAAGCGAATCCAGCCGAATCTCATGCGAATTCGGGCGTCTTATCGGCCTCTTGCGCACCTGGGGCGTTTCAAGAAATCGGTGAGACCGATCCGGCCGTCACGGCTTGGCCCAAAGTTCGGAAGGTCGCCGCGTTGACACGACCCCGACTACCTCCGATTATAGACCCGGCGTGGGAGTTTCTTCCGGGCTCATAGCTCAGTTGGCTAGAGCGCGTCGCTGATAACGACGAGGTCCCAGGTTCGAGTCCTGGTGGGCCCAATCCCTTGGTCACGTCTTTCTCGCATCAACTCGAAGGGTCGCGGATAGGGCCACAAGGCGTAGTTTTGGCGGCTTAGCCGATGGCGCAAGGTGCGCCCGTTCCGGCCGGTGCGGCAGGATGCTGCAGCGCATTTTGCAGCGCCTGACTCTCGGCCGCGGCACCGGCACCGCCGCTGGCGGCCTGGGCGAAATGCTCGTCGGTGACCTGAAGATAATGCTTCGCGGCTACCGGCTGGGAGTTGCCAATCCA
>JBGTDB010000403.1:0-4236 GCA_041748515.1 Phycisphaerae bacterium | reverse complement strand
GCGTCCTTGTTTCCGTTCGCCTGTTTAATACGTTGCAAGGCTACATCAAGCGTGGCCTCGAAGTTGCCGCGATCAGCGCCGCGTCGCGCAAGTTCTTCAACGCGAGCAACGTCGGCGACGTCGTGCAGCCGCGACAATACGTCAGCCAGACGACATTCGGAAGACTCATCCGCCGCCGCAAACAATGCCGCGGCGATCCGCCGAAAACCCGCATCTTCAATCCGTTCGATCCCGGGGGCGGCCCCTAGCTTCCGGAGCAGCGCGGGTTCGTTCAGCCCGACCTCCAAGACCCGCAACCAACTGGACTGCTCGGAATCGGCGGGACGCCCTGGATTTCGAATTCGCGGAGAAGCCTCCCCCCCTGCCGGGCGCCGCCACAACCGTTCGAGCTCGCGGCGGACCGCATCGCCAGGCATTCGCAAAAGGTGTGCCGCTTGGTTTACCAACAATCCTTTTTGAATCGGGCGGATCGCATCCGATTTGGACGCATCCGCCACAAGTTGCAGAAAATCCAGCACCGCTTCTTGACGCTGGGCGGGTGACCTATCGGCATCAAACCGCCTGCGAGTCGCCAGCCACCGGAATTCTAGCGCGTCGGCCGCTCCATTCAATACGTCCGAGAAACTCCCTGCGTCAGCCGATTGTAAGTAGTCGCCTGGATCCTTCCCGCTGGGGATTCTGGCTAGTTTCACCTGCAAATTAGCAGGGACGGCCAACCGCAGTGCCCGATCGGCGGCGGCCTGTCCGGCGTCGTCCGAATCGAACAAGAGTATGACGGTTTCGCAGTATCGACGAAGTAAGCGGACCTGCTCGGGCGTTAAAGCGGTTCCCAGAGTCGCCACGGCCTCGAAGACGCCGGCCTGGTGGCAGGCGATGCAGTCTGTGTAGCCTTCAACCAGAACCGCCCGGCCTGAATCGACAATGGCCTGACGGGCCCGCTCGATCCCATAAAGATTGCGTCCCTTGTCAAAAAGGGCGTTCTGGCGGGTATTCAAATACTTGGCCTTGTCGTCACCCAGTGTCCGGCCGCCGAATCCGATAACGCGGTTCATGGCGTCTCGGATAGGAAACATGAGGCGATTGCGGAAAGTCTCATAACATCGGCCGGTGTCGTCTTTTCTCAATAGGTCGGCATCGAGCAAAACCGATTCGGAGAAGCCCGCGCGGCGGGCGGCCGCCGGAAGCGGCTCGCCGGCTTCGGTCGCCAGGCCGATGCCGAACTGATCGGACGTGGCTTCGGAAAAGCCCCGCTGCCGAATGTATTCCCTTGCTCTTTCACCGTTACTCTGGTCAACAAGCCTGGCTCGAAAGAACTCCGCGGCCCATGCATTGGCCCGAGCGATTGTTGGGCGATCGGCGCTTCCGCCTTTTTGTCCCGCCGCAGGCGAATGGACCGTCAGATCGATGCCGGCGCGATCGGCGAGAAGCTGCATAGCCTCCATGAATTGAAGGTTTTCCCGCATTTGAACGAACGAGAAGAGGTCGCCGCCCTTGCCGCAGCCAAAACACTTAAACAGCCCCATTTCGGGCACAACGGTGAAGGAAGGCGTCTTCTCGGAATGGAACGGGCAAAGCCCGAGCCACCGCTTGCCCGAGCGTTTGAGGCTCACATGCTCGGAAACGACGTCGAGCAGCTCGACGCGGTCGAGAATCTGTCGTTTGATTCGTTCGAAGTCGTGCAAGGAGCTCTGCCAATAAACGAAAAGTCGCGGGAAACGGACAAACTTATTGCGCCCGATTCGACCGACCCGTCTCGATTATCATTCCACGCGGAAACAAGCGAATTTTGCCGAGGACTGGTAACACCGCCGTCAGGTTGAAATATACAACATATTTCTCGGACGGTCAAACGAACAGGCGGCAATTGCGTTGAATCTTCGAGCCATTTCGACGATGGAACGGGCCATGGACCTGCTAAATCTAAGGGCCAAACGGGTGAGCTTCTTTTTGTGTCCGAATCAGCGCGCTCGTCGAACCGTAGAACCGGAAGAACGTCCGGTAAATCGGCTGCCAGATTTCGGATGTGATACGGGTATCGATCACCCAGTTTTCGCGCGGGCCGAGCTTGGGGCGGATTGGTAAGCCGTACACTCAGCCGGACGAGGTCATATTGCTATCGTGTGTAACCCAGGAAATTCAGGAAGACGTTCTGGGTCAGAATCGGGACGGACATGGACCGCGCCGACTCGGCCAGCGTATTGTAGCGGTCCCATTCGCTTTGCGATCCCGCCGTGGTCGAAACCAGACCGCCGTCGCGTCCTTCGCGGGGCTTTCGCGGCGGCGCTCCGAGGACCACAAAATCGGTCAACGGAGTCAGTTCGCTGGCGACTTTGCCACCCCAATTGGAGATCAGGGCCTCGACGGCCGCCGATCCGTTGCGGTCCAGAATGCCGTCGCGATCCAGATCGAATTCGCCCAGAACCAGAAAGGTCGGCGGCTGGGCCGGGTCGTAGATGGGATTGGCGATCAGGTCGCCTTCCAAAATCACGGAATTAGGAGCGATCCAAACAATGCGGCACTCGGCCGACGTTGGAAAGATCGAGACTACTTCCAATTGGGCCTTGCCCCGGCCATCCGCGGGAATGCCGGTCTGGGCCGAGTAAACGGCAAACTGGAGGCCGAGGACGAGGCTGTCCTTCGCACCGAGACTGATGTAGACAACTTTGTCTCCGGGGACCGCGGTAAGGATTCGGCCATCGGCCCGCCGAGCAGTTGATAAATCATCCGGTCCAATCGCCAGGCCCCCAAGTTTTTCGCGTTGGGCCGCGAATCGTTCCTGCAATTGAGCCAGTTTCTGTTCCGCGGTCAGTCGCAAGCGGCGTTCGTTAGTCAACTCGGCGGTGCTTCGACGTTTGATTTCATCGAGCTCGCTTTCGAGTCGACGGACGGCGGTATCGCTTTGGCCTCGGTAGTCCGAATGATCGCCCTGACAGATCGCCAGTTTATCAGCGGTTTCCTTGGTTGCCCGATCGAACTCGTTGCGTCGTGTGGCGTCGGCCTCAACCAGCTTGGTTACCTCGGCTTCCAATTGCGCAGCGCGGCTTTCGGCCGTCTTGCGCAGTTCGACTTCCGATTTCATCGACGTATAGAGCCGCGAAAGCGCATCGTGATAGGAGAGATTGTCGAATCGCTCCGCATTGGAAAACAGCTTGTCGGTTCGGATCGAACCCAGAAGCTGGTCTCGCTTGGTTCGGATCGTCGCGGGGCTTTCACTTGGACTTCCGACGGCCAGCTCAGCCATCTTGCTCCGAGACTCCTCGACCAAACCGACGACCGTCGGGCCGCCTTCCCTGGCGCTCTTGACCAGCTCGATGGACCTGTCTTCATTGGGACTGATCAGCGTTGCATTCCGCGAGGCCAGGCGCGCCGTCTCGTTTTTAAGATCTTCCTGACCGGTGTAGAGAATGACCAGAAAAACCGTGGCCGTAAGCCACAGCCCTGCGAATACGATCATCCAGACAGTCGTTGCGGTCCCTGATGGTTGCCCTTTGGCCATGATGTTCTAAGTCTCCGCGAAGAACCGGTGGAGCCCTTGGAAAGCCGCCTCCGGCCCCGGCGCTCCTGCGGCTTCCGCAGAGGGTCCGGCCCTGAGGTTGGCTTTCCGGAAACGCGCCTGGGTGGGCGGTTGTAGCCAAACCGGGCAGACCCCGGCCTGGAACGGCCCCAACGGAGCCGCTACGGCATTCTTGGGCAATCACCGGCGCGTGTCAAGAATTGCCCATGGGTAGGTGGCGGAAATCGGAAATTGTTGAGCAGCGGTTATGGCTGGAAGCGAATGAGGTCGCGTTCGGTTCGAACCAGCAGGGCGCCGTCCACGGCCAGGATCGAGCGGATTGTCTCCGCGTTGCCGAGATTCAGGCCTCCGCCGGCCGGGATCATGCCGCTTCGGTCTGCGTGCTTGTAGAAGTAGGCCTTGAAGGAATCATCGGTGACGGGCCTGGCCTCCGGCGGGTCGTCCGGCGCCGGGCGGTCGCGGTTTCGATCGGCGGGTCGATCCCGCCCGGCGACGTCTACCGCAATGAGGTAATCGCCGGTAAGCAGCCGGTGTTCGAAACGCGGCCGCGAGGGCACAGTGCCCCGCCAGGAAGTCAGGCCGGTGTGCGTGTCGATGGCGACGACGGACGAGACAGTCGTTGCAATGAGGCTGTCGTCGGCAAGCCGCACTACGAGGTCGTCCATGCCGCGCTCGGCCACCCGGTCGGACTGCCACACCGTGGCGCCGTCGGCGAGGCGAAG
>JBGTDB010000402.1:0-7260 GCA_041748515.1 Phycisphaerae bacterium | reverse complement strand
GGAGCTTTGGCATGTGTCGGGCGAAGAGACAGGCCGCGGACCCGATGAATCCATTATGCCCCGTTACCCGCGCGTATCTGTTGCAACTGGCCCGCGCGACGGCCGGGACGGCGCTGGGGCAATCGTCGTTACTTTCGAGTGACGCCGGTCGGTGCGTCCCGTATCGCGGCGGCGGGTTGTTTGTGTCGTTGTGGAATCAAAAGCAGTTGCGGGGGTGCGTTGGGGCCATCAGGCCGACCGTCGAATTGAGTCTTGGCGTCAGAACTGTGACGCCCGCAGCCATCGCAGACCCGCGGTTTCGCGATGAACCGATAACCGCTTTCGAATTGCCGGAAATTACGTTTGAGATCACACTGCTTTCGGACCCTCAAAAGGCGACCGATCCGGAAGCATTGATTCCCGGCGTTCATGGTGTCATCGTCCGGCGGGACCGACATTCGGGCTGTTTTCTGCCCAAAGTGGCGACCGAAAGACGCTGGCTGCCGGGTGAGTTTCTGTCGTATTGCTGCACGCTGAAAGCAGGGCTTCCGGCGGATGCCTGGCGCGACGTCCGGACCGACGTATTACTGTTTACAGTCGAATCGTTTCGTGAGCCCGAACAGAACTCCAGGTCGTATAATGTATAGGATCTGCCGGCGACGGGGCCGCACAGTTGGATTCGTCGGGTTTTGATTTTGACCCTGATCCGATGCTGAAACCGGGGCTGTTATTTCTTGTCGGAAAGCCCGAACCGCTCCGGCGGCCAACTGGCTGGACGCTGTGGGCTTGACATTCGACTTGAAATCCCCGAAAACAATAGGTGACAGCGGGTCACGGACACGGTATAGTATAGGTGTTCCGGGCGATTGTGGCCCCCAGCTCCGCCGTTCATCCTTCCGTTCGAGCGGGTTTCGACTCAGTTTTCCTGCGTCAGGATGGACGGATTTGCTCAGATCGAGGTGCTTCGCACGGGTACTCGTGCGGGGGCGATTTGCCGTCAAGAGCCAAATGCCGCTCTGCCCGGCGTGGCGCAGGGAATGGCGGCTGTTTGCAATCCGTGCGGCGGTTTGCCGATCGGAATGGCAAGACCAAAAAACTTTCCATTGATCGGAAAGACAAGCAAGAAACCGATAATCGGATTGACCGGCGGAATTGGCTCCGGCAAGTCCACCGTCGCCGAGGCGATGCGTTCGTTTGGCGCCGCGGTGATTGACGCTGATGCCCAGGTTCACGAAGAACTTAAAAACCCGCGGGTGGTGGATTGCCTGCGGGAATGGTGGGGGAACGAGGTTGTCGCTTCCGACGGAACCTCTAATCGCCAAGAAGTAGCCAGGATCGTCTTTGACAATCCCGCAGAATTGAAGCGACTGGAGAACCTGTTGTATCCGCGCCTGGCCGTTCGGCGGGAGGCCCTGTTAAAGGAGTTCATGGCCGACCCGAACGTCTCTGCCGTTGTGCTGGACGCCCCCAAGCTATATGAGGCGGGCCTGAACGAGGCCTGTGACGTGGTTGTTTTTGTTGAGGCCGACCGGGCGGCGCGCTTGGCCCGAGTGGCATCAGACCGAGGTTGGTCCGACACGGAGCTGGACAAGCGTGAAAATCTGCAAATTCCGCTGGACACAAAGAAGGCAAGTGCCGATTATGTAGTGCATAACCATTCCAGCAGGGACGATTTGCTTTCCGAGGTCGAACCTATTTTTTCATCGATCCTCGCATCCTATTCCGGTTAGCCCGCCCTGGTTTGGGCGGTGCCATCAATGGTTTTGACCCCGATTCAATAGTTCTACGATTTACTGCGTTGTAACGCATGTCCGTTTTTCAGGAGGAACGATTCCATGGCGAAAGCCACCACTGGTCGAGTACGAGTTGTCAAGAAGAAGCCGGCTGATTCCGCCGAGAGCCTTGGCGAAGAAACGATTTCCGCGCCGCCGGTTTCCGAAATTGAAAGGGAGCCGGAGCCGGAAGCACCCGCGCCCGTTCGGTATGACGACGTCGAAGAGGAGAATCTCAACCCGCTCGACGCTGAGACTCACGCCAAGTACGAAGAGATCAAGCGCGGCAATATTCACATTACCGAGCTTCAGCGCATGAGCGTCTCGGAACTGCACGAAGTCGCCAAGCAGGAAAACCTCGAAGAGTTTTCCGGACTTAAGAAGCAGGATCTGATATTCAAGATTCTCAAGCAACGCATCAACCGCAACGGCCTGATGTACGGCGAGGGCGTGCTCGAGATTCTGCCGGACGGGTTCGGATTCCTCCGAAGCCCGGAGTACAACTATCTCCCCTGTCCCGATGATATCTATATCAGTCCGTCGCAGATCCGCCGGTTCGGCCTGCGCACCGGGCACATTGTCGCGGGCCAGATTCGTCCGCCCAAGGAATCCGAGCGCTACTTTGCGTTGCTTCGGGTGGAGGCCATCAACCTCGAAGACCCCAACGCCGTCACCGAGAAAACCAACTTTGAAGACCTGACGGTTATTCACCCCGATCGGCGATTGTTCCTGGAGACTGCGCCTGACGAGATGAACATGCGCATCGTGGACCTGGTGACGCCGATTGGCATGGGCCAGCGCATGTTGATCGTCGCCCCGCCGCGCACGGGCAAGACCGTGCTGCTTCAGAAGATGGCCAATGCCATCGCCGCGAACCATCCGGACGTGTACATCTTCATTCTTTTGATCGACGAGCGGCCGGAAGAAGTGACGGAAATGCAGCGGAACACAACCGCCGAGGTGGTGAGCTCGACGTTTGACGAGCCGGCCTCGCGGCACGTGCAAGTGGCCGAGATGGTGGTCGAGAAGGCCAAGCGATTGGTCGAATACGGCCGGGACGTGGTGATCCTGCTGGACTCGATTACTCGACTCGCCCGGGCCTACAACACAGAGATTCCGCACTCGGGCAAGATCCTGTCCGGCGGCGTTGACGCCAATGCCCTCCAGAAGCCCAAGCGGTTCTTCGGCGCCGCCCGCAACATGGAAGAAGGCGGGTCCCTGACCATTATCGGCACGGCCCTGGTTGACACCGGATCGAAGATGGACGAGGTCATTTTCGAAGAGTTCAAGGGCACCGGCAACAGCGAGTTGCACCTGGACCGCCGCCTGGTGGACCGTCGCACCTATCCGGCGATCGACGTGGCCGCCTCCGGCACCCGAAAGGAAGAGCTGCTGCTTGATCCCAAGGAGCTGGAATTGGTCTATCGCCTGCGCCGCGTCCTGTCGGACATGAACGTAGTCGAGGCCATCGAGCTTCTGCGAGCCCAGCTTGGCAAGGTCCGGACGAACGCCGAGTTCCTGATGACGATGAATTTGTCGTGACGTCCGATGCTGCTCAGATCTGGACCTGACCGTTGAACAGTTCAAAAGGGCGCATAGAGCCCAATCGCAGCGAGCATACGACGAGTTAATATGACTGCGCCGGAATGCCATTCGGAGTACCGGGCGAATGCCCGGTGACATCGGCGAGAGATCGTTCGGATGTCCGCAGGCTCGCGCCTGCGGCTCGGAACCGTCCTTTAGCGCTGTCCTGTGAATACTTGCTCGCTATTGGAGCATTCGGGTTCATTGACGGGAGTTCATCTCCGAATCAAATCGCGGACTCCGATTGATTCGCTGGCGATTGTGGACAAATGCGGGCTGCGGTGCGGAGTGACGCATCGCAGCCCGTTCGCCATGTCGAATTGGCTACTATGATTTTAAAGTAAAACTACGTCAAATCGATAAGCACGGTTCGCTCGGAAAAAGTTTTATTGACAGGAATGCTTTGTCGATGTAGCTTGTGCATCGTTCACTTCGAGTTGTCCTTGGACGGTTCCGGGAGCCAACTCGACCGCCGGTCTTTGAAGGAGTCGATCGATGAAGAACTGTCTGACAGTCCTGATGTTGTTCGGTCTCGCGTCTGCTGTATGTGCCCAGGATCAGGCCGTACAACCTGTTAACCCAGAGGCTATTGAGTTGGAGCAGGCACAGCAAATGGCCCGTCTTGGAGGGGTCCGACTCTCGCCGGTCTCCGCCCCGTTGGCGATCGCGTTGCCCTACCACGGCCTGGCGCAGTTGGTCTTGAGTTCCGATGGAAAGTTGCATTTGGAGATTCCAAAAGCGGACGACAATTCGACACAGCTCGGACAGCGCGGGCCCGGAATTCGCGAGACGCTTGTTTTTCGGTTGAATCCACAGGGACTGAACATCGTCGAATCTGATCGAGAGATTTTTCTGGATCGTAACGGGGCTGAGACGCGCGTTCGAGGCCTATCTCGCAATCGGATCGACGTCGTCCCCGTGGCGATCGGCGCTCCTGCGGACGATCCCGAAGTAGTATTGAGAATCTCCGGTAATGCAACCCTATCCATGGATCAGACCGAGAATCGCTTCTCAATAATGATCACCGACGCCGTCGACGGGCGTATTTTCAAACTCGCTGCGAGGTTGGTCTGGATGGAGTCCGTTGAACTTCAGACGAGCGACGAACTGGTTCTGAACGTTGCAGGGGAGCAAGAGTATGCTTCAGGCTGCAACGCCTGCTGCGGGCCGCAGGGGCAATTCTGCTGTTCCATCAACTGCTCTGGGGGCTGCACCGCGGGATGCAACGGCAACACTCCCTTTTGCCAGTGCCGCGGGACGCAAATGGAATGAGTCGCAAGCCGTAGTCCGATTGGCAATGTTGCCGGAAAGCGCCAACAAAATAGAATCTAGCCTCGGTGTGGATTCATGCACCGTGGCTAGATTTCTTTTTCTGACGGAGGTTCATTGTGGAAATCAGCATCAAGTATTGCATGCAGTGAAACTACTACCCCACGGCCGCCGGTCTGGCGGAAGCGATTAAGAAGACGCACGGGGTGGACTCGAAGCTAATTGAAGGCTCGGGCGGCGTTTTTGACGTGCATGTGAACGGCACGCAGATCTGGAATAAGCACGACATCGGTAGGTTCCCTGAGCATAAGGAGATTCTCGATAAGCTTCAGGCCCTGTCGCAGTAACGTAAGTCTTCAAGTCTCTGCTCAACTGCCGCTCCGAACGCCCTTGACGCCGCGCGATCAGGGGCCAACATACTCCCAATTGCGATGGGTCGGTTCCCGCTACCCCGACGCATGACGGGGCGGCTTGCCGCCGGTCCTTAACAAGCGTTATCTGAAAGAGGTCAAAGATGTCCGCGACCATCACGTGGCTCGGCCACTCTGCTTTTCAGCTTGTCCTGCCGGATGAGCGAGTCATCCTGATCGACCCCTGGTTGAAGGACAATCCTTCATGCCCCGATAGTTTCAAGTCGATCGAACGATGCGACCTGATTCTTCTGACCCACGGCCATGCGGATCACGTCGGCGACGTCGGGGCACTGGTCAAAGCCCATAACCCGACCGTGGTGGGTAATTTTGACTTATGCGCGGCCCTTCAAAAGCGAATCAGCAAGGGGCGGTTCTCCGGCATGAACACCGGTGGGACGCAAGTCCTCGATGGACTGACTATTTCGCTGACCCAGGCATTTCATTCTTCGGGTCTCGATTCACCGGACGGTCCGCAATACGCCGGAATGCCCAACGGAGTTGTATTGCGCGGCCCGGGCGTTGCTTCCGTCTATCACGCGGGCGATACGGACGTCTTCGGCGACATGAAGCTTATCGCTCAATTGTTTGCTCCGCAGATTTGCATTCTCCCCATCGGGGACCATTTCACGATGGGCGCGGCCGGCGCGGCCCTTGCCGCCGAAATGCTTTCGCCGGCGGCAATCATCCCCTGTCACTATAAGACGTTCCCGATGCTGGCCCAGAGCCCGGAGGACTTCCGAAAGGCCCTTCCGCAGAATCTGCGAAATCGACTTTACTCGCCTGACGCCGGACAACCCCTGGCCTGGACGGATTGGGGCGTGCGCTAATTCAGCCGGCTGGGCACTTGGCACAGACATGACTGAATTCGGGTTGTCTATCGGACAAGGCAAATCCGCAGCTCGGCGACTTTCGATTGCGTGAAATGGCGGTCGCCCCGTCGAAAGGCCAGGAGGTTCCTTCGACTACTTCTGTGCATAGCCTGCAAGGACCATAAGGGCCATGGAGGAATGTCAATCAGCGGAAGCGAATTTGTCGAAACCAGGAGAAGAAAGGCAGATTAAGGAGCAACGCAATGTTCAAGTTAATGAGTCTCGTTGGATTAATGCTTGGGATCAGCACGTTGAGTTCTTCGGATCGTCGAGTTGAAGGAGACGAGCAATCGAAGGGCCCCGATTCGATTCACGAGTTCAGCGTAAAAGACATCAATGGAAAAGACATAACTTTGTCAAAGTACAAGGGCAAGGTTCTTCTGGTGGTCAACGTTGCCAGCCGATGCGGTCTGACGACTTCGAACTACGACGGCTTGAATCAGATCCACGCAAAGTACAAAGACAAGGGCCTGGAGATTCTCGCATTCCCGGCGAATAATTTCGGTGGACAGGAACCGGGAAGTAATAGCGAGATTAAGGAGTTTTGCGAAGGCAAGGGCGTTGCGTTTCCCGTTTTTGCCAAGGTGTCGGTTAAGGGCGACGATCAGTGCCCTCTTTACCGATATCTGACGACACATTCGGACGAGAAAATCGCCGGCGAAATCGCTTGGAATTTTCAGAAATACCTGGTGGATCGAAATGGCCGGGTCATTGCGAAATTCGGACCGCGTACGAATCCAACGGACAAGGAACTGGTCGAAGCCATCGAAAAGGCACTGGCCCAGTAAGGTGCCTTGGGACCATTCCATCCCTAACACGGCGACTCCAACCACCGATTGGTCCGCGATTTTAACTATTGCGTGTATTTTTCCAGTTATGATAGATGTTGTTTGAAAATAGCCGGCATCTGATTCCTGGTCCAAGAATTCTCTGGCATTCGAATACAGATATCGATACAATGATGGGACAACGCGGCCGGGGAAGGTGCGTTAGCACTTGGGCAATCTGGAGAACGGCGGGGAGCGCAGGCCTGCCCGATCGGGTTTCAGCTCTAGAAAGCGCGGCCGTAGTTACAAAAAAGAGAATCTTAGAATTTCAATTTCAGGGTGGGAGAGCAGGGAGATGGAATCACGTCATTTGACTCGTGTCGGAGGTAGTTTTTTTGGGCTCATTGAAACGCGCTTACGCGCTTTTGTTCCGCTTCTCGGCGTGTTGCTGGTAACCAGCCTTTCGTCACAAGCCTGGGGCCAGTTTCACGGCATAAGAATTGGAAAATCTTGTCAGCCCAATCGATGCGTTGGCGAGCTGATCGACTGCAACATTGAGATCGGATACGACGACGATTTTGACGACACCCTCGAGATTCTGGAAGCC
>JBGTDB010000401.1:0-6578 GCA_041748515.1 Phycisphaerae bacterium | reverse complement strand
GCGAATCACGGTTACCGTTTGGCGACGGAAGCGGAATGGGAGTATGCGTGCCGGGCGGGGACGGAAACGAAATACAGCTTTGGAGAGGATGCGAGCCGATTGAGCGAGTACGGCTGGTTTGATGGGAACGCCACGTCGGCGCAGTACGCTCACGCGGTCGGAACGAGGGCCGCAAATCCATGGGGACTATACGACATGCACGGGAACGTCCGGGAGTGGTGTCAGGATGTGTTTGTGGAGAAGCTCGCTGGAGGGCGCGATCCGTTGGTGATGTCTGGTGGCTCGTACCGGGTCTTCCGGGGCGGGTGCTGGGACTTCACCGCCTGGTACTGCCGGTCGGCGTTCCGCCATGGGGACGTCCCGTCGTTTCGGGACTTCAACCTGGGCTTCCGCCTTCTCCTGAGTCCGTCTGGTCAGTAAGCGGAGCGCCACGGCAGGCGAGCGGAGCCGGGAGCGAAGGCCCGGAGGGAGTGAGCCGGAGGCCGCGACCGGAGGTGCCGTAGCGGACGGCGGAGTGGTCGGGAGAAACGATCCCTGGCCCCGCGAAGCGGGGCGCGTGAAATTTTTTAGAGTTCTTGAAGACAGGCTGGATGATGCGTGGTGTCAGATGGCTTTGAAGTTTTTCATCGTTCCCCTCCAGGATGTCGAGCGTGCGGAGGCGGACGTGAATGCCTTTCTTGCAGGGCATCGAATCCTCACCGTGGATCGGCGGTGGGTTGACGCCGGAGTCAATTCGTACTGGGCGCTGTGCATCGACTACCTTGTTGGTAACACGACTGCAAACGGACAGAACCGTTCCGCGTCGAACCGTTCACGTGTGGATTACAAAGAGCTTTTATCCTCGGACGAGTTCCAGCTCTTCGCTAAGCTCCGCGACTTGCGCAAGGATATCGCGCAGACGGAAGCAGTCCCCGTGTATACCGTCTTCACCAACGAGCAACTGGCGCAGGTCGTCCAAAAGCGTGTCAGAACAATCGAGGCGTTGTCACGGATTGAAGGTATCGGCGAGGCTCACGTTGGAAAATACGGCGATCGACTTCTGGCTTTGCTGGCGAGCATCCCCGAGAGAACCGATGAAACGAGCGGCGCAGCTCTTCGAGCGGATCCTTGAGCGGCAGAATCTGCGTGAAGCATTTTGGCGCGCAGCAAAAGGTAAACGGGCTCACGCCCAAGTGCGGCGCTACGCCGAGCGGCTTGACGAGAATCTGGGCCGGATGCGTTGCCAATTGCTTGAGGGGACTTTCCCGCTCGGAAGATTCCATCAGTTTGTGATCCACGATCCCAAAGAACGCATAATCACGGCCCCTTGTTTCGAGGAACGCGTCTTACATCACGCAATCATGAACGTTTGCGGACCGGTGTTTGAGCGGGTGCTGATTGACGACAGTTTTGCCTGTCGGACAGGGAAAGGACGCGAGGCGGCCGTGTTGCGAGCAGCCAAGTTTGCCCGGCGGTTTCCTTTCTTTCTGAAGCTTGACATTCGCAAATTTTTCGACAGTGTTCCTCACGATGTGCTGGTCGCGCGTTTGTCTCGGCAATTCAAGGATGATCGGCTCATGCGCTTGTTCGAGCAAGTTATCGGTTCCTTCCGAGGTGGCATCGGCTACGGACTGCCGATTGGTAGCTTGACGTCGCAGCACTTTGCGAACTTTTATCTGGGCGGGTTCGACCGGTTCGTGAAGGAAACGTGGCGCGTCCGGGGTTACGTGCGTTACATGGACGACATGGTCTTGTGGAGCGACTCCAAGAATTCGCTCCGTGGAATGCTTGGCGAATGCCGCGGATTCTTGGGCGAGGAACTTCGCCTGCAACTCAAGCCGCCGTTTCTAAACCGTTCAAGTCATGGCATGGAATTTCTCGGCTGCCGTCTGTTTCCCACGCACCGGACGCTTACGCGCCGTGGCCGGCGCCGCTTTCGTCACAAGCTGCGCCGGCTCGAGCAAGCGTATTCGGCGCAGCAGTGCAGCGAGGCGGAACTGCAGGACCGCAGCCAGTCTCTCATCGCCTTCGCACGCGGTGCCGGGGTGTGCAGTTGGCAGTTTCGCCAGGCGGCGATACAAGGGAGAGAGTGGTGAGCGGTCAGATAGGCTCGAACCGGGTCAACCGGGGCGGGAGCTGGAACAACACCGCCAGGAACTGCCGGTCGGCGTACCGCAATAGGAACGACCCGTCGAATCGGAACAACAACCTGGGCTTCCGCCTTCTCCTGAATTCCGCCGGCGGCGTGGATCGCCCCAGAACCAGACGGAACAGATCGCTTTCCCGCCCTCGAGACGATCGCTTCAAGGCGAAAGCAAAATCGTGCCGCCCGGTGCTGGTAGCTTCGGCGAACGCTCCGGGCGGCAATTCTTGGCGACCAGGCGTGTAGCTTTCAGGCAACAAGTCACCGAGCGGAAAATGGGCCGGAGGTAATACGAGCGGGCAGCGGCGGAGTGATCCCGTTCACGAAAGATCCATCTCTCACGCCAATGACTCCCGCCGCATGCCCGGCGAAGAGTTCTCCGAACGAATTGGGAAGATTTGGCGAACATGTCCGTTTGCCTTCATGACGGCCAAACGGATGAGCCGGCCAAATCCATCCGTTTTCTCTCGTAGAGGCATGCTACCCATGAATGCGAAACGCCTTCGTAAAATTGACGGGTCAAAAGAACACTCCCTGCAGCTTGTTCCGATGACCTGGCACCGATTCGTGCGGCGGGCGGCGCTTCATAATCGGTTGGTGGCGATCCTGGGCGACCCCGGCACCGGGAAATCGCACTTTGCCCAGCATCTGGTCGAGGAACTGAGCGGCCGGCCGCCCGTGGTCATGTACGGCAGCCCGGTGCTCGATGCCCAGGAGATCTGGGGCCGCTGGGTGCTGGTGGGCAGCGAAATGCGATTTGTCAACGGAAAGCTGGTTCAAGCGATCCTCGAGAATCGCTGGTTGATCTGGGAAGAGTTCGCGCAGACGCCGGTGGCCCAACGCATGGCACTGCTCGGCCTGCGGCAAGGGGAGCGTTCTATCACGAACATCATGAGTGGTGAAACGCTTCTCATCCCCGACAATTGGCGGTGCCTGATCTGCGGAAACATCGAAACGACCCGCTGCCGCAAAGGGGAAGGCATGCGAGCCCTGTTCAGCGACATGATTGTGGTTCATGCCGCGTTCGATCAACAATTGGCCGCGGAAATTCTTCGCAGCCATGCCCCGGCTGCGTCGTCCTCACTGATCGCTCGGGTCGTTGAAATGTGGCTCGAATACCGTCGGGCCGACGGCCGAGAGACCGCTGGAGACAAGCCGGAGTTGACGATCCGCGCCGCGCTGCATCTGCTGACTCTCCTGATGGATGGCGACCTATCGGAATCGCAGTGCATCGAGTTGGCCCTGGTGAATGCCTATCTGCCGCTGGACGAAGACAAGTGGACGGCCCAGCAACTGAAGCTCGGCATTTCAGCGTAACGTGCCCGCCTAGCCACTTTTCGGGAGCCGGAAATCATGCAATCACTGTATTCGTTCAGTGAACGGGCCTTGTCGATCGTCGCATCTTGCGTGGGGCGTTGCGACGCCGTGGTCCTTCGCTCGCGGCGGCTGAAGCCGCCGATTGCGGTCGTCTTCGAGGGTCGGATCGTGTTGGTCGACCCTGCTCGCGCGGGGCTGCGGGATTTTTGCCTTGCCGCATATTTGCTTCGTTGGCGAGGCGCGGCGCGCGAAGCTCACAACCGAGGCATCTCGCGCGACAGTCACTTCGGCACTTCGGTCGTCCGACCTTGGATACGCGACGCGGTGCCGCAATTGATTCGCGACTTTCCGAAGCTGCTGCGGTGTGAAGGTCAATTCGAGCTTCCCTGGGAGAAAACTTGGCCACAGCTCTCCTGGAGACAAGCCGAGTTACAGCCTCTCGCGTCCCTGTTTCCCGCTGACGCGACGACAGGTGCAACGGGTGGTTTTGGTTGGCAGCGAACCGACAGCGTGGAGATGCCGGGGAACCAGGAAGATTACCAGGCGTTCTTGGCGGCCCTTGACCGCGGACAGTTTCCCCTGGAACACGAGCCGTATCTGCGGGAAATGCCGGTGGCGCGATTGCCGCTGCGAGTGACCACGATCGCCGGCCCCGGACCGCATTTCGAAGCTTACGAGCGTGAAGTGAAATCGCACCCTCAAAACCAAAAGATTGTCGACAATCTGGTCGAGTGCTACTTGCGGAAGTCGGAGTCCGAAACTCCTTACGTCGCGCCCGGCGAGCGGCAGACGACGGGCGTCGTGCTGGATACGACGCGCCTTGTGGAAGCGGTGATGGCGCAGCGCGTGGGTCTGTCGCCGCGCGCGTTTTACGATCCTTCGTCGACGGAACGCATGTTTCATTTCCAACCGGACCGCCACCTGAATGCGATCGCCGTAGACCTCAATGGGCTTCGCCCCGGCGGATTTGATGATCCGGCCTTCAGCTATCGCGTGCTCGGCGTTTTATGTGAGGCGCATCGGCAACTGGGGACCCGTTGCTCCGTGCTCGGTTATAGCGACCACATCGTTCGCACGGCCAAGCAGGGGATGGTGTACATCCACTGCCCCGTGGTCCTTAAGGACTTTGACGACGATTGGGATGCGGCGTTCTACAATCGGCTGCAATCGGTTATCGAGCGGCCGCCGAGCTTCCCCGAGCCGGCCGCGCCCGCCTGTTTCCATCCGCTGCTCGTACGGACCACTCTTCAGCGGATGAACGATCAGAACGCCTTGGCCCAATTTGACCACCAGGGCATTTTGCTCGCGGCCAAGCGCGGCATGCCCTACTGGGCCGAGTTTGCTTCGCCCGAATTCCACGTCCGCACGGCGCAGGCCGTCGATGAACTGTTGTCGGAACAACAGCAGGCGCTGGACGGCGTCTTCGAGACGCTTGGGCTCTTCCTGCCGGAATCCCTACGGGTTCGCGGGCGAGCGGGAGGAGAGGTGGCCAAGTCATATTAGCCTTCGATCGCTCAAGCAGTGATCACCGGGTGGCCAATTCACGGTTTTCTGGGAAGTTTCTGGCATCCTCGTCGTTATCGTGATTAAATAGTGACCTAATCCCCCATGTCTCGACCCGCGAGCGACCTATGTTGCCCCACCAACTTGACCGGCTTGTGCTGACCCTGCTTTTGTCCGCGCTGGTGCCGGCCGGACCCGCCGCGGCGGACGACGCGAAACTGACCGCCCAGGCCGGCCACGTGCTTCAGCGGTACTGCGTTCGCTGCCATCAAGGACCGGGCTCGGCGGCCGCGTTCGACGTCCGCAGCGCCGAGTCGATGATCGACGAGGGCGTGGTCGTCGCCGATGATGCGGAAAACTCGCTGCTGTGGGAACTGACTCACCGGGGAACAATGCCGCCTCGAGCGCAGCTTCAATTGCCTCGCCCCACCCCCGAAGACGCGCAGGCGATCACCGATTGGATCAACGGCGGCGCGCCCGAGTTCGCAACCGTCGAACCGCGCCCGTTCATCTCGCTGCAGACGAGCCTGCAAGCGGTGCATGACGACCTGAAATCGATCCGCGACCCGCGAGTCCGCGGTCGGTTGCGGTATTTCTCTCTGGTCGAACTGAACAACAACCCGAACGTCTCGGACGAACGCCTGCGACTGGCCCGCGCGGCATTGGCCAAAGCGGTCAATAGCCTCTCCTGGCAACGGGAACTGGTCGTGCCCCGCGCCGTCGATGAAGCCCAGACGCTATACGCTGTGGACATCGACCGGCTCGGCTGGACACGCGACCATTGGCGTGCGATCCGCGTCAAGTACCCCTATGCCATTGGCTTCGGCAACCTCCCGTCCGAAACGCTTGCTGATCTGCAAACGGACATCCTTCGGCTGGCGGACAACCGCGAGCCGCTGTACTTGATTCGAGCCGATTGGTTCATTTCCACCGCGACCCGACCGGGGCTGTACCACACGCTGCTGTTCGATCTGGCCCTGCCCGAACTGCGGCAGCGATCGGCCGATGCCAAACAACCCGCCAATCCCCAACAGATGACCGTCGGCGACTTGGAACGTTTCCTGCAAGTCGACGCGATCGCCAACATCCGCCGCGGCGAGGACCGGGCGATGCGGGCCGGCTTTACTCCCAGCGGCGTCTCCGGCCAAAACCGGTTGGTCGAGCGGCATGCGACCGGCTACGGCGCCTATTGGAAAAGCTACGATTTCCTGGGGGCCAATCGACGGGCGATCCTCTCGCAGTTCCCGTTAGGACCGGTTTTCCCGGGCCATCCGTTTCCGCAACTGGCGTTTCACCACGACGGCGGCGAGATGATCTTCCACCTGCCCAACGGTTTGCAGGGATACTTGCTGGTCGACGGTCAGGACAACCGCATCGACGCCGGACCGATCGACGTGGTTAGCGACGACCTGAAGACTTCGGGCACTCCGGAGATTGTCAACGGACTGTCGTGCATCGCCTGCCACAAGCACGGCATGATCGATCCTCCCACAGATGAAATCCGCTCGTTCGCCCAGGTGTTCGGCTCGGCTCGCGAGCAGGTCCAGCGGCTGTATCCTCCGAGCGGCGAGTTGGAACGCAAGATCGCAGCCGACCGACGGCAGTTTCTGGCCGCGTTGGAGCCGCTGGTCGGACC
>JBGTDB010000400.1:0-3480 GCA_041748515.1 Phycisphaerae bacterium | reverse complement strand
TTGCAGGCGTCTGGAATTTGGAGGCGTCGAAATGACGCCTTATGCTTAGGGCCATGGACCTTGAGCGAATCGAAAAGGCGGTGACCGAGATTCTGGCGGCCGTCGGGGAGAATCCAGCGCGGGAGGGGCTGGTCAAGACCCCGGCCCGGGTGGCCCGGATGTACCAGGAGCTTTTCAGCGGGCTGGAGAAGGATCCCGGGCGGCACCTGACCACGAATTTCACAGAGCGGTACGATGAGCTGGTCGTGCTCCGCGATATATCCTTTAACTCGATGTGCGAGCATCACCTGATGCCGTTCGAGGGGAAAGCCCACATCGCCTATCTGCCGGACGGGCGGGTGGTGGGGATATCGAAGCTGGCCCGGGTGGTGGACGACTTCGCCCTGCGGCCTCAGGTTCAGGAGCGGCTGACCTCGCAGATTGCCGATTTGCTTATGGAGCGGCTGGAGGCCAAGGGAGTCGCGGTGGTGCTTCAGGCGACACACACCTGCATGACCTGCCGGGGAATCAAGAAATCAGGGAGCCTGATGATTACGTCGGCCGTGCGGGGCCTGTGCCGGAGCGACGCTCGGACGCGGAGCGAGGTGATGTCGCTACTGCATCAATAGAAGGCACGAAGTAAAAAGTGACATCGGGTATGGTGTTGGCAGGGCGGAAGCATCCAGCTTTCGTCGATGATGTTGATTGACAGGTTGCAGTCTCTTCGTCGAGAGGCGTCGTTGTTCGGGGGTCATTGCATGGCAGTAAAACGTTCATCTTCCGAGGCCGACAATGGGAAAGTCGCGGGGATCAGCGGCGAAGCGGTCAAGGCGGCGACGGGAAAGTCGTGGGAACAGTGGTGTCGTCTTCTGGACAAGGCGGGCGCGAAGTCATTGCCGCACAAAGAAATCGCACAACTGATCCATGAGAAGCACGGATTGAGCGGCTGGTGGTCGCAGATGGTGACCGTCGGATACGAGCAGGCCCGCGGGCGGCGAGAGATGAACATGAGCTGCCGGGGCGACTTCCAGGGCAGCGTTAGCAGGACGATCAACGCACCGGTCGGCACGCTTTACGCGGCATGGAAGGACGCCCGCTTGCGACGGGCTTGGCTGGGTAGCCAGTCGTTCACGGTGCGCAAGGCCACCGAGAACAAATCCTTGCGCATCACCTGGCCCGATGAGACCCACGTTGAAGTTAATTTCTACGCGAAAGCGCCGGACAAAAGCCAGGTGGCCGTGCAGCACGGCAAGCTCGCCAAGGCGTCGGACGTTGCCCGGGTCAAGAAACTCTGGACCGCGGCGCTGAACAAGCTGAAATCGCAGACTGAAGAGCGGGTGACCGGGTCGTGATTCCAAAGGAACTACTGAAGAAGGTTCGGCAGATTCAGATTCGCACGTCGCGGGTGGTGAACGACGTGTTGGCCGGGCAGTATCACTCCGCGTTTCGCGGTCGGGGCATGGAGTTTGAAGAAGTCAGCCCGTACCAGATCGGCGACGACGTGAGGCTGATCGACTGGAACGTCTCGGCGCGATACGGCGAGCCGTTTATCAAGAAGTTTCGCGAAGAGCGCGAGTTGACGGTGATGCTGGTGGTGGACGTGAGCCGATCGGGCCTGTTCGGCAGCGTGGAGCAGTTCAAGCTGGACGTCGCGGCCGAGCTTTGCGCGGTGCTGGCATTCTCGGCCATTCGCAGCAATGACAAGGTTGGATTGATCCTGTTTGCCGGAGAGGTCGAAAAGTACATTCCGCCCAAGAAGGGCACGCACCACGTGCTGCGGATTATTCGCGAACTGTTGTATCACCGGCCGCGGACGCGAGGAACGGATATCGCCGAGGCCCTCGCGTTTCTGAACCGGGTGACGGTGCGAAAGTCGGTCTGTTTTCTGGTCAGCGATTTTCTGGCCCACGGGTACGAGTCCGCGCTGCGGATTGCCCGCAGGCGCCACGACCTGATTCCGATTGTCATCAGCGATCCACGCGAGTGGGACCTTCCCGACGTCGGGTTCGTTGAACTCGAAGACCCGGAGTCAGGAGAGATGCACCTGATCGACACCGGCTCTCGACGGGTGCGGCAGACGTTCGCCGGACGGGTGCGCACGACGGCGGCCGATCGCCAATTGATGTTTCGCCGGATGGACACGGAGACGATTGATATTCGGACCGATCAGGCGTACGTCGAACCGCTGGCCCGATTCTTTCGTAAGCGCGAAAAGCGAAGATAAAGTGCATTCAGAAGAACGAATCCAGAATGCTGAATGGACGGCGGTAGTGTGGCGATCAATCCGTGTTTGCCTGAACTGCGTAAGCAATGAACTGGAATGAAATCAGGAAACAACCTGGCGATTCTACGGCAGTTCGTCATTTACAGAGGCGGCCCGTGGTACATCGCCGGCTTGAATTCGCACTCATCGCGGCTTTCTTCGCGGGACATTTGGGCATTTTCGGATGTGACGGAGGCAACGAGGGTCAGGACCGCGACGTTGCGGCGGTGGTTCGGTCGGCGGCGGCGGATTCGGTTGAACTGAAATTATCCGTCACACCGGGCGAGCTTCCGTTTGACGAGCGCGTCCAACTGGTCATCGAGGCCACGGCCGAGGGGGCAGTTACCGTCGAGTTGCGCGATTACCGGGAATTGATTCGGGAGTCGGGCAAACAATTTGAACTGCGCGCACTTCGCAAGGGGCGCGAAGAGGCCCGACCTGCGCCGGGCAACAAGAGGCGATGGACTGATCGGTACGAGGTCGAGTTTTTCCTGCCCGGCGAGCCCGAACTGCCCGGCGCGGCCGCGCTGTATTTTGGCGAGCCCATCGCGCCGTCATCCGATCACCATGGAATCGAATCTGCCGACGCTTCGGAGAGCGATTCGTCGGGCAAGAGCCCAACTGGAGATCGTGACGACGCGGCGGAGTCGTCCGGCTCTTTCGTGGAGCACCAGACACAATCGCTGGCGACGGAACCCTTGACGATCGTGGCCCTTGAGACGGCCCTTGCTCAGTCGTCGGTCGCGGAATTGGACAAAATTAGAACGCTTCCGCCGGTCGAACTGCGCGAACCGTGGAGTGCGTGGTGGGTCGCGGGCGCGGCAGCGATCGTCGTGCTGGCGGCGGCCGCGATTTGGCTTTTACGAAGGCGGGTCGGCCGCGTTGAGCCCGAGATTCGCGTTCCGGCGCACGAGTGGGCTCGCCGCGTGATCGCGCTGCTGATCGCCGAAAACCTGATTGAGAAGGGGCGCGTTCAGGAGTTTTATTACCGGATCAGCGACATCCTTCGCGGCTACATCGAGCGGCGCTACAGCGTTCACGCTCGGGAGATGACCACTGAAGAGTTTCTCGCAGCGGCGGCGCGCGACGCACGATTCGGTCCGGAAGCGACGGTCGAACTCAATCGGTTTCTGACCGCCTGCGACATGGTCAAGTACGCCCGGTTCGTGCCGGACCAGGGTGAGAGCCATTCGTTGCTTCGAACGGCGATGGATTTTGTCGAGCAAACGCGCGAGCGC
>JBGTDB010000399.1:0-1908 GCA_041748515.1 Phycisphaerae bacterium | reverse complement strand
GGCGGTCGGCGCCATACTTGAGGCTTTGAAACACACCACGCCGCCTTATGTCGAAGAGCTTCCCCGGGAGCCCGGCCGATCCGCGAATCGATTCCGGCATTTGCTGGAGCAGAGCGCCGCAACCAACCAGGCGATTGGCGCATCCGGGCCTTCGGAGACGCATACCAGCGCGCCCTCGGCGCACGCGCCTCCGCCGAGGCTCGTCTCAAGTTTGACACCCTCGACCGGCACACCGGATCTTACCGAGCGCGTCGCCAAGCTCGAAGCCGAGGCCGCTGAAATGCGAACGCGGATTGCGGCGCTTGAACGACAATCATCCATCGTTGCCTCAGAAGTTAAACAAGGAGTGGGCCATGAATTTTCGACCGATACAGGATACCCAACAGGTGATTAGCAACTTGCAGGACGAAATGAATCGGATGTTTCAGCGGGTCTGGCACGTAGGAGTCTCGACGCCGCCGCTGGATGGACAGGAATGGGCGCCGCCCGTGGACCTTTATGAATTTGACGACCGATTCGTGCTGGTGGCCGAGGCCCCCGGTCTCGAGGCCGGTTCGATCGAGGTTCACCAACTTGGCAACATCCTCACGATTCGCGGCGAGAAACAGAAACCCGCCCTGATCGCGGATGCCATTTCAACGCTTCGGCGCGAGTGCCGCTACGGGAAGTTTTCCCGAGCCATCGAGCTTCCCAACGGCGCCGCCAAGGACAAAGTCAGCGCCAAGTGCCACGGCGGATTGCTCTTCGTTACGGTGCAAAAGACCGAAACGAGCAAGCCCCGGACCATCAAGGTGCAGTCCGCCGACGCCTGCGAAACCGCCTGATTCCAGCCCCATGCCGTGAATTTGATTCCCGATTCCGGCCAGGCAGCCGCTGAATTGAACCAACCCTGTGCATCTGTGCGCCCGAGACATCGGACACCCTTGCACAGGGTTGTTCTTTTTCGCGACGGCCGCATCCGTCGATCAGCACTGAGACTATAGGGTCAAAGCCGCTCCAGAATCCACGCCGCAAGACCGACATTTCAAATGCGCGCGGGAGCACCTCGGATTATTGCGCTTCCGATAACTCAATGCGCCATTCGATATCTCACCTCGATAATCAAACACCGTCCAAAAATTCCTTACTGTTGTGTCGATAATACCGCCTACAAATGCGCTCATTCATGTCCGATATCTCATCGCCGTTTATCGAACCTTTCATCGACTTGATTTATCCGATCATGACGCGAAGCATCGACTGGTCGTGAAAATTTCCGTGCAGAAACGGCGTCGCAAGCCGCGCATGTCTTGAACAGGCGCAACGTGCGACGAGTGCACGTATAGCAGGATCCGGTCCGGCGCGTCGCTAATCTTGCGAGCGTGCGCGTCCCGGATCGGAAAGAAGTAAAGGGGAAAGAACCGTGAGAATCCGAAAGCTACTTTGGAATAAACGAGCCCGGTCCAAGTCCGTGTCTCTGCTGATGGCGTGGCTGATGCTGATCGGCCCGGGAATCAGTCAGCCCGGCTGCAGCATCAACAACGACTTCCTGGGCTTCGAGGACTATCAGCGCGATATCCTCCTGCTGCTCGGATCGGTCGCCATCGCCCTGTTGATGGATCGCGCCGGCAACAACGGTGGATCTGGCAACCCGACGCCAGGCGCCGACGGGCGCCACTGTTGGGATCTCAACGGAAACGGCGTAGCCGACCCCGAAGAGGACATCGACGGCGACGGATTCTTCACCGCTCTGGATTGCCAGGGGCCTCCGGGTCCGGCCGGGGCCCCGGGCCTGAGCTGCTGGGATCTTAACGGCAACGGCGTAGCCGACCCGGAGGAGGATCTCAACGGCGACGGATTCTTCGACGCCCGCGATTGCGTCGGCACTGGATCGGGTCCGATCATCCCGCAATGCTGGGACCTCAACGG
>JBGTDB010000398.1:0-4620 GCA_041748515.1 Phycisphaerae bacterium | reverse complement strand
GCGACCAGATCAAGGTCGGCAGCACGTTGCTGGTGTTCGGCGGGCAGGACCATGTCGAGGGCTTCAGCGGCCCGCAGATGATCCGCGACCTTGTGGATTTCGACCCCAGCGGAGACTCCGGCGGCTCGTCAATTCTCTCTGCGGTGGACGCCTCGGAAGAAAGCGTCATCCTCCAGGCCCCCGAGACGGCCGACGCGGTCGCTGCCTGGAACGTCGTCTACAAAATCGCTGAGACGATCGGAACCATCCAGACGCCCGAGGCCCTGCTCGAAAGAGTGGCCGACCTGATCTTCGAGCACATGATCGTCGATCGGCTTGTTCTTTTGATGGTCGCGCCCGGATCCGACGAGCTTCTCCCGCAAGTCATCCGTCATAGAACCCGCGAGCGCGGCAAACGACCGAAGATTGTTACCTCGCAAACCATCGTCAATCACGTGGTCAAGACGCGAGACGGCGTGCTTTGCGCCAACGCCATGACCGACGATCGGTTCACGGCCGAAAGCAAGCACGACAGCATCCACCGACTCGGCCTGCGCAGCATCATCTGCGTGCCGATCATCGCCCGCGACCAGCTTCACGGCTTGTTCCATCTGGATTGCTCGATGTCGCACCATACCTACACCCAGGAGCAGTTGCGCCTCGCGGTGGCCATCGGCCGACTGGCGGGCATGGCCCTGGAAAACATGCGGCTGATGGAATCGCGCATGCAGACCGAGCGACTCGCCGCGGCCGGCGAAGCCGTGGCTTACCTTTCGCATTACATTCGCAACATCCTTCAGGGCATGCAGGGCGGCGTGGACGTGGTCGAGCTGGCCATCAAGCGAAAAAACCCAGACGCCATTCAGTCCGGCTGGGGGATGGTCCGGCGAAACCTGGATCGCATCTACCTGCTGGCTCTCAACATGCTCACCTTCAGCAAGGATCGCAAGCCGAAAATCGAAACCTCACAGATCAACCGGATCATCGAGGACGTCGCCGGCCTGGTCCATCACAAGGCCGACGAGCGCAACGTCATGGTCCTGCCCGAATTGGAGGACATTCCTCCCATCCCCATCGATCCCGATGGCGTTCACCAGATCATCCACAACATCGTGCTGAACGCGATCGAGGCCCTGCCCGAGCAGAGCGGCCGGGTGATCGTCTCGACGCACTACGAGCCCTCCGTGCCCGCCGTTAAAATCACCATCGCCGACAACGGCCCCGGCATCCCCCCGGACCAGCTCGACCGGATTTTCGACCCGTTCCATTCGTCGAAGGGGCTCGGCGGCACCGGCCTGGGCCTTGCGGCCGCCAGGAAAATCGTCGGCGAGATGAACGGCCACATCCACGTCGAGAGCGCCGCTGGCGAGGGAACCACGTTCCACGTCACCCTGCCCGCCGAACACGTCCGGCTGGCCGACTCCGACAAAACCCACGGCCCCCAACCGCGCTGAAACGCGCCTTGCTCGGCACTTGGATATAAGCGCTCGGCGAGTCCGCCCGCATTCGACTACGGACAAACCGGAATCGCCGGGCCGGAGTAGTTGGTAAAACCGGCCAGTACGTTGCCCAAGTTGGCGCAGTCGATCACGTTGACATCGGAGAACGGATTCGGCGGGCTGCGCATCCACGCCCGCGATTTGCATGGCGCGCCGCTGATCTCAAGCAGCCAGTCCCTCACCGCCGAGAAGTCCGTGACGTTGACCACGCCGAAAGGGGGAACCACATCGCCCCATACGCCGGTTTGAACTTGTAACGGTGAGGACTGGGTACCCGCCTTGGATTCGAAGATTACCGAATACATCGAACTCGGCACAACCGCATTGCCGGTGACGTGAATGACCGAATCGGTCGGGTCGATCGCGGCGATCTCGCCCGCCCAGTCGCGATACTCCGGCTCGCAGCCGAGAACCGCGCATGCGAAGTTCGGGCAATGGGCCGGAGCATCGCCGCAGTCGATAGACATCGCCCCGTGGTTGCTGCCGTTGAACCCAACGGCGTTGACGAACCGAACCTGCGTGCCCGCAGGCGCGCCCGGCGGTGTTGCGATCGACGTAAGCTCCACGCGAATGGCCGTATTAGTCCCCGTGGCCATTTCGGGGTGTATGCGGAACGTAATGAAACGGGCCCGGTTGAATCCGTCCGGGTTGGGCTGGAGCGATGGGAGCAGAGTCTCGCAACTGACATCGTCTCCATGATAGGTCGAAGAAGAATACTCTGCGCATACCGCCTCGTGGTACATCGCGCACCAGCCATGAACACTCTCGGCCAGGCCGGTGCAAGCGCCGACCGGCAGGTTGCAACAATCCGCATCCACGCCCAGAATTTGCTGGCAATAAACCATGCTGAAATCGGTACGATCGACCGTCCCGTTGCAATCCACGTCGCAACTGTTGACGCAGTTCGGACAGTCCATTCCTCCGCCGTTATTGGCACAATTACTCACGATTCCACCGTCCACAACGTCCCTCGCGCCGTTGTTGTTCACGTCGGCGTTGCACGGGCATTCGCCCGCGTGGGCGACTGGCTGGGTTACCACCAAGGCCAGCGCCATCCAAGAAATTCCAAAGTAGCCAAATCTGCCCGCCATTTCGCCTCCATTTTTGGATTGCCCGGGCGCGGACCCACCGCGTCGGATGACCGATCGGCCGCACTCCGATTTTACCGTAGATTAAACTGATTGACGACCGAGCCCCGCAACAGGGTCGGAGGCCCTCTATTCAATCAAACGACATTAGCCGGTCGTTTCAGACAAAAATTCTTGAACGATTGTCCTTGGGGGGCGAAGTGCGCTTTGCTAAGATTGCAGTCCCTTGAGTTGAAACCTTAGACACGAATGGATGCAGATGAGCGATGCCCGACCGAACACCGACGGCGATTTGCGTCTGCAAACCGGGTCTGCAGGAATCAGCACCGCACCGATTGACGAGAGCCTGTACAACCAGCTTCGTCGATTGGCGGGAGCTTATCTATCCAGTCAACGCCCGGGGCATACCCTCCAGCCCACCGCGTTGGTGCATGAAGCCTATCTTCGACTGGTCCGGCCTTCTAAATCGCACTGTGTGGACCCACGGGCGTTTTTTGCCACGGCGGCGCGGGCCATGCGTTCCATTCTCGTGGATCATGCCCGCACTCGGGCTCGGCAGAAACGCGGCGGCCATATGAGCCGCATTCCACTGGACGACATCGTCGATATCTTTGAAGAACGGGCCCTGGATCTCCCAGCGCTGGACGATGGTCTTGTTCGACTCGGCCGCCTGGATTCCCAGTTGGCGGCGATTGTCGAGCTGAGGTTTTTCGGCGGGCTGACCGAGGAGGAAACCGCGGCCGTCCTGGGCGTCTCGGCACGGACCATTACGCGTGCCTGGCGCCGTGCAAGGGCCTGGCTTCGCCTGCAACTGGAAGGGGAGGACTTCGATGAGTGACGATCGATGGGCCCGGGCGGCAACCCTTTTCGACATGGCCCTGGATCTCAATCCAGAGGATCGGGAACAGTTTCTGAATGACAGGTGTCGGGACGAGCCCCTGATTCGCGAACTGATTGCGAAAATGCTCGAGACGGATGCGCAATCCGGCGAGAAACTGTTCCTGAATCCGCCGCTACCGGCAACGGCCATGGGCCTATTGCTGGAATACGCTGAATCCGCGCTTCTCGGCGAGCGTATCGGCAAATACCGGCTCGTTGAGAAAGTGGCATCGGGCGGCATGGGCACGGTTTTCCGCGCCGTTGCGGACGGTGACCCGGATCCCTGGCCGGTCGCGGTAAAACTCATTCGCCACGGGATGGATACGGCCGAGGGCGTAAGGAGGTTTCAACTGGAGCGAGAAGCCCTTGCACGGTTGGATCATCCTGGAATCGCCAAGTTGCTCGACGGTGGCATCACCGACCGCGGACAGCCATACCTGGTGATGGAATACGTCGATGGACTGCCGATCGATGCGTACTGCGACGAAAACGAACTGGATCTTCCGGCTCGCATCCGGCTTGTCCAGAGTGTTTGCAGCGCGATCGAGTATGCGCATCGAAGTCTCATAGTTCACCGCGACATCAAGCCCAGCAACGTGTTAGTCACCGGGGAGGGAGTGCCTAAGCTGCTCGATTTTGGAATCTCCAAGCTGCTCAACGGCGACGGCGACGCACCTCCGCAGGTAACTGCGACATCATTGCGAATCATTACTCCGCTGTATGCCAGCCCGGAAGCCATCCGAGGCCGGCCGGCTTCAACCGCGATGGACGTCTATTCTCTTGGCGTCCTTCTCTTCGAGCTCCTTACCGGCCGTGCGCCTTTTGATCTGGAGCGGCGCTCTTCTTTTGAGGCCCAGAAGATGATCTGCGAGTTGGATCCCCCGCTCCCCAGCAACGCAGTCCTGCACGGCCCTGAAACCGGCCCGGCCCAAACGCCCGGACCGGCTCCCGGTGTCGAGGCCATTGCCCGCGCGCGGGGCACCACGCCGCGGGAGCTGTCTCGGGCCCTCCAAGGCGAGCTGGACACGATCGTCCTGTCGGCCTTACACAAAGATCCTGAACGGCGATACCTGTCCGTGGAACAGCTTGCGGAGGACTTGAATCGACACCTTTCCGGATTCCCGATCCGCGCCACCGGAGACTCCTTCAGGTACCGAGCCGGCAAGTTCATTCGA
>JBGTDB010000397.1:0-2158 GCA_041748515.1 Phycisphaerae bacterium | reverse complement strand
CCAATGTAGTTGCACACAGGTTCGTTGACAATCGAGCAAAGCGCGAAACGCATTGGCGGGGATTGTGTACGGGGGCGGAGATGGACGATATTCTTCCGGCATCGCATGGGCAAACGAGTTAAGAAGATAGGCGTCAATCTCCTGCGCATCGGGATCTGTGCCGCGGCCCTTTGGCTGGTGGCGCGCGGAGTGACTTATTATGACCATGTGAATCTAGCCGATGGCGCCAAAATCGTCGGCGACGTGGTCTCGGTGTCGTCGGATGATCTGACGTTCCGACAGAAGTCGGGCGAGACAATGGTGGTACCAAACGATCGGGTCGCCCGCGATTCGGGAGGATTGCTCAAGGTCGATTACGGACTTCGGAGTGCCTGGCGCAACAGCAAGGGCGGGCTCCTGATGCTCGCCCTGTTTATTCATTTTCCGGTCGTGTTTCCGCAGGCGCTTCGGTTTCAGTGGCTGCTTAGAGCTCAGAGCATTCGGCTGAGTTACTGGGAGAGTTTGAAGCTATCGTTTGCGGGGAATTTTCTGAACTTCGCGACGCCATTGGGCTCGCACGCCGGCGATGCATTCAAAGCCTATTTTGCGTCGCTGCACACGGATCGAAAGACGGAAGCAGTTGCGACGGTGGTTCTCGACCGGATAATCGGGCTGGGAACGCTGCTGCTGACAGCCGCGCTGATTACGTTGTTCGCGTCCCGCGAGGGGAAGCTCGCGGTCTTGCAGCCCTATGTGCTGGGGCTTCTGGGCGCGGCGATCGTCGGGCTCTTGCTGTATTTCTCGCCGCTGGTGCGCTGGCGGCATCAACTTGAAGCATGGTCGAAACGCGCTCCGGCATTCGTTCACGTGCTTCGGATCGATAAGGCCGCGCGCACCCTGGCGGCGCATCGCGGGGTGCTTCTGACGGCGATCCTTTTGACGGCGTTCTTACAGGTTCTGGCCCTCTCGGCCTATATCGTCGTGGCTTCGGCCACAGGTATTCAGGCGGGGACGGCAAATTACTTCGAATTTTTGGCCTATTTCTATACGGGGACGCTGGTGCAGGCGCTGCCCGGACCGCCGCAGGGATTGGGAACCGTTGAGCTGACTTATCGGTATTTCTTTTCTCCGTACGGTAGCCCGTCGCAGATCATCTGCATGGCGCTGGCCATTCGAGTGGTGGTGTTGATTTGCGCACTTCCCGGGCTGCTGGTCACATTGACCGGGGGATACCGTCCGAAACAAATCGTCGAAATCGCCGGAGAGAACTCGCTCGCCACGCCCGCTGTTCAGGAACCCATTATTTAATGCGGCCGCGAATGTCGAATATCGAATGGCGAATTCAGAATTCGCTATGCTATTAAGCATTCACTATTTGGGTACGATGCCAGGTGTCCGCCACTAAACACGCACGCGGATTCCAAACATCTTCCACCATAAGGTCCTAAAGCGCCGTTCTTGCAGCGGGCCGTTGTGCGTCATCAGAGCGTCCTTCGGCGCTGTCCCATAACCGAGAGGCGCCCTTACTCCGCATTCCAATCAAGCCCAGGCGAGAATGGTCCGAAAGTTGCTTGGCACAACGCCTGGTGACATTGTCCGCAGAGCAAGGTCCGTAAACAGCCGGAAACCAAAGCGGCTCGCGCGCCGGCATCGTAAGCTTTGGAAGGCATTGTCCCTTAAACCCGGCGCTGCCGGGCGAAGTCAGGTTTGGTCGATGCCGTGCCTCTTTGTGCGCGGTTTCGGGCTTGTGGCGAACGTCGCCACCTGCCGGACAGGTAAGGATCTGAGTCAATGACGTTGGCCTCTCACCGAAGCCGTAGCGAGTTGGACGGCGGCAGCGCGGCCTGCATCGACCGGCGGCGATCGGCGCGGCGATGGCTGCGCGAACCGACGGAGATAGGAATCCAACTGGTGGATGGGCCGGGGCCGTCGGTTTCGGCGAAGTTGCTGAATGCAAGCGTTCACGGAGTTGCGTGCCGTGTCGTAGATTCCGAAATAGTCAGAAACTATGTCGTCGGCGAGAGAGTGCGAATCGGTTTTGCCTTGGGCGGGAAACCGCCGTCGTTCGATCTCGTCGGGCGGATCATGAATCGAATACACGTGGGGGTGCCGGATCGCTGGCTGATCGGCATGGAATTTGAATGGGATAGTTGTCGCGACGGCGAGCGCGAGCGACTTC
>JBGTDB010000396.1:0-7356 GCA_041748515.1 Phycisphaerae bacterium | reverse complement strand
CCGAATCATCGACGCTCAGCCCTATTTCGGCATCGCCCTGACGCCCGAGTGCGACCTCCAGGCGTATCTCGAGATCAAGTCACGAACGACGACCTTCGAAGTCCGTAGCGGCGAGTTCGAGCCGGAGCCGATCAGCGTCTTTCTTACCATTCGAAAGTACTGGGGCTCTGATGGGGCCGGCGCTCTGAACGAATCGGTGGGGAAGCTGTTCGACGTGGCCGACGAGTTGGCCATCGAGAAGGTCGTGCCGCACTTCGTCAACCCGCTCGCTGCGGCCATCGCCAGCCGTCCATAGTGGTCTGTCAATCATAGATTCTCGGGTACGGTCGTCGCAGTTCCGAGCCGCGACCGAAAGGGAACGAACCCCGAACCCGAAAATCAAAACGTGACAAACCCTTTGTTATGTTTGCGGCCAAGGCCGACGATTCACTTTTCAAGGTCTCGAATTCGTTATTGCCCCATAACCGCGGACCGGTCTCAACTTGCCGCCACAACTGATTGATCTCGCCGCAATCGGCGTGGTATCGGATCTTTTTGCATGGCCGCTTGAACTCCAGAGCGAGAGCTATTGATTATCGGTTCGTGGTTGCTTCACTAGATTATTTATATGTTCTTGACGAAAATTTCGCGTGGATTCGGGGGCGTTCGTGTATAATCAACCCACTGAAACAACTCAGGCCGATAATTGGGGCTCGAAATCCGTGGCTCATTCGGACGATGAGAACGCAAGAAACCGGATCCATTGACGCAATGGGTTCTTCGTCGTTCGAAACGCCGTATGACACTGGTTGGTGTTCGCGTGAGGGGAAGCATAGTGCCCGTCAAGTCTTATTTGCCAGGAATCTCGGCGATCGCCTTAGGGATTGTCGCGATGGCCTTTGGGGTCATCACTTGGCTATCCGTGCGCACTCCTCATGACCATGGATTGCCGGACGATCAAGTCGGCACAACCCGCATTGCAACTGTGTTGCCGGATGAAGATCGGGAGCCGTCATTCGGATTGCCGGAAGTTTGGGAAGCCGTTGAAGCGCACAAGGAGCGCCCCAAGGATCCGCCCGCGCCGCGGCACGTTCTCGAATCGCGCGGCCGCCGTCCCGCAACCATCGCCAGCTTCGGCCCCTTCACGGCCGTGCAGGTCAACGTCGATGACAATGGCGAAGACATCATCGGCGACGCGGCCAACGAGCCGTCGATCGCCGTCGATCCTTCCGACCCCGACCGAATCGTCATCGGCTGGCGACAGTTCGACTCGATTACTTCGGGCTTTCGAAGCGCCGGATACGCCCACAGCCACGACACGGGCGAGACGTGGACGACCGGCGTACTCGACGCAAAACGATTTGGAACCGATCCTGTGGTCGCCGCCGACGGGTTCGGGAATTTCTATTATTCGAGTTTGACGTGTCTGGATTTTCCGAGTTGCGGCGACATCCGCGTTCATGTCTTCAAATCGTCCGACGGCGGAATCACCTGGCCGGTGATGACCGACTCCTTCGGCGGAGACAAGCAGTGGTTTGCGGTGGACCGCCGAACCATGGGCCAGGGCAGCGGCCATATCTACCAATACTGGACGGCGAAACTCAGCTGCTGTCCGCCGGCCAACTTCACCCGTTCGGTTGATGGCGGGTTGACGTTTGAAGCACCCGGCGCGTTGCCCTCGCCCGGCGCGAAGTGGGGTACGCTCGATGTCGCGCCCGACGGCACGCTGTACCTGGTCGGGGCGACGCCAAGCGTGGTCACCCATTCTTTCATGCGATCCAAGCTCGCGAGTAATCCTTTCTTCTCGCCGTTCATTGACCTGGCCCAGGAAGTGAGCCTCGGCGGATACAGCGTCGGGTTGCCGGGCGCCGACAGCCCAAATCCAACGGGGCTGCTGGGCCATGTCTGGATCGCGGCCCATCCAACCGACTCGAACAAGATTTACATTCTTGGATCCGTTCGCCCGCCGGACGGCGATCCGCTGGACGTCCATTTCATTCGCAGCGACGACGGCGGAGAAACCTGGAGCGATCCCGTCGCCGTTAACGACAACGCGGGAGACGGGACGTGGCAATGGTTTGGAATGATCTCGGTCGCGCCCAATGGGCGCATCGACGTCGCATGGAACGACACGCGGAGCAATCCGGATGTCTCCAACCTGTCGCAGCTCTATTATGCCTATTCAGAGGACGATGGAGCAAGCTGGAGCGAGGGCATCGCGCTGACGTCGGTTTTCAATAGCCACATCGGCTTTCCTCTGGAAGGTAAGATTGGCGACTATAACCAGATGGTGTCGGAAGACGGGGCGGTCCATATTGCTTTCGCGGCCACGTTCAACGGCGGGCAGGACGTTTATTATCTTCGATTGACGCCGCCGTCGAATCCCCCGGCCCCCTTGGTCGAACCGGTTCCGGTCGCCAAGAACCGGTTCATTTCCTTCGTCGTTCCCGAAAACGACGAGCCGCGGAACACGGCCATTCGCGTCAGATTGACCTCACTTCACCATCCCAAGGAGCCGCCGGACGCACCCGACTTTTCCAGTTTTGAAGGGCAATACCGCTTTGTCCGATTGTTCCGCGATGAAAACGAAGATCCCGTGTTTATCTGTCCCGATCCGAACTTTTACGGCGTGCCGTTCCACTGTGCCTCGCTTGGTTGTGAACCGGAATACCGCGACTGGTCGGCCGAATTCGGAGGCGAGGTTCTTCATGTAACCTCACGGGCGATTGTGCCGAGCTCATATTATGAAGTCGCCAATCTGGACGTGACGTGTATTGGAGCGGAATACGACTGTCCGGTCGTGTCCCCCGAGTTGGGGATTGTGACGGCGCTCTGGGGTAACGTTATTCCGGGAAATCTCAACGTATTGGATATTGCCGCTCAGGTGGATAAAGTTGTGGACAAACCCAACGCTCCTCATGCGGTGCAGTCGTTGATCAGCCCGAATGACATTTACGCCCCCACCGCAATCGTCAACGTAATCCACATCAGCCTTGTCGCGGACGCGCTTAGAAGTTTGCCGTATCCTTTCGCCGGGCCGAGCGCGTGTCCCTGAACTTTCGCGTGTTTCAAGCGTTTGGATCGGGCCTGATAATCTAAGAACGCACCACTTGGCTTGCTTGGCGGGCACTATGAGCGCGGGATTCGACATTTCGGCTGGCCGTTACATTTCGCTTTTAGTTGATACTCCCCATCTGCCGAGCGATTCAACGAACTCGGTCAGGTCAAAAAGGTCAACGTCGCCGTCATTATCGAAATCGAACCGCTTAAGGCATACTTCGGATGGATCCACAAACGCCGGAATCTCCTTCGCGCTGCTATAGCATTCCTGAATCCCGGCCGCGTCAATCAGATCGATTTTCCCATCCCGGTTCCAGTCCCCCACGATACAACCATCTCGGCACAGGGTGCTCGGACAGGGGTAACCGAAAGAGCAGCGCTCCTCCGGCGGCTCCCCGCACCAAGGCGTCCCACCCGTGCTGATACAATTAGACCGCGAGATGTTATTGACGCATATGCCATTAGAATAACGGCAGGTCACGATCGTCGGCGGAGCACAGGCCCCCGGAGGCGTGTTGTCGGGGCACTCGTCCTCGCAATCGGGAAATCCATCGCCATCGGCGTCCAGCGTTTCCTCGCAGGCATCGATGACTCCGTCGCCGTCACAGTCCGGCTCACATCCATCAGGCACGCCGTTGTCATTGCAGTCCCCGCAGGAAAGATCGCCCGGCGGACAGAACAGAATCTCGCATACATCCGGAATTCCGTCGCCTGTGCAATCCGATTTGCACAGCGGGTCGTCCGGAATGCCGCTGTCGTTGCAGTCGGTGAACTGCCCGCAATCGAATTTCTCACAACCGGCAATCTCGCAACTAATGTCGCAGTGATCTGGAATTTCGTTCAGATTGCAGTCGGCGAATTCAAGCCGGGGCGCGTCGGTGCGAATGGCGATTGTCTCGGGAAATCCCGGACGAAACAGGTTCACGTCCACCGCCGAATCCTCCGGCGGGACGTTCACGTCGAATCGGAAGTTGTACAGCGTGCTCCAGCGAAGGGCGTTGGCCAGCGGATCCTCGTCAAAGGTCGCCGTGGACCACTCGATCGCCAGGTCCGAAACGCTCACATCCCAGTCGTCGGTGCTGATCCGCTCGCCGCTGTGGTGATGGACGTCGTGGAAGCCGAGATTCTGGACATTGGCGCCCATCGGAATCCTCACGCGGAATGCGCGGGCCGAGCGATGGGAATTCATGTTGTACAGGGCGTACTCATATCGCCAGAACCCGGTGCCAAGGTCCGAAGTCTTCATCGCCAAAATGAACAGCCCTTCGCCGGGTACCAGAGCGTCTGTCTCGCGAACCGACGGGTCGTTGTCCTTCCAGGCTCGAATCGCCGGACGGGTAACGTTTGTCGAATGGCCACCAGCCATGTTGATGCAATAAGGCCAGGGGCAGCCCTGGGCCATACTGAATACGTTAATTCGACGAAACGAAGCGTTATTCTCCCAATTACCCAGCGCCGCGTCATCGGGATGAATGTAATGGCCGTCGACATAATAGATCGCTCCGCTATTCAGCGCCGGATCGAGGTCGGAATGCCGAACCTGTAGGCGATTGGCGATGACGCCCGTTCCGGTTTGCAGAATTGGCGGATAAGGAAACTGGCCGGTAAAGGCGTTGATTTCCGAGGTCGGGCCGAGGTAAGCGCGAACCGCGTTCAGCGACGCGGAATACGGATCGGAACAATTTGGGCCAAGCTGAGTGCCGGTATTGGGATTGATGCAGCCGCCGCCGCAATTATTCTCGTTAACCGCGAAAAACCCGTGCTTAACCCACGAAGTTCCAATCTGTTCGAACCGTCCTCCCAACAGCCGGAACATGCCCGAACGAATGACTGGATGCTCAGGCGTATCCGGCACCCAGGACAAGTTGGCGTCGCCGAAATTGCAGGACGTCGTGCCTACCGTAAATGCCGCGATTGGATTCCCAATGCTGCCGGGATCTTCACTACCCCAATTCCCCAGATTCGGCAAACTTGTGACGGCTACGTCGGGGCCAACTGACCCGGCCACGACGGAAGTCTGCAACGGCGGGGCCTCGGCCCAGACAATTTTTCGCTGTGAATTCGCCGACTTGGTTTGTGTTTGTCGCCCATCAGCCGCGTATCCCTCGCCCGGATCGCGAACGGCTAGCGTCATGGTCGGCGCCGCAGCGCAAATTATTAGTGCCACCAAGCCCGCCAACAATAGTCGCATTCGATAAGGGTACACGTTGCCTCTCACACCTCCATCAGTGACAGTCGCTCTGAAACCCGACGGAGCGCCCATATCCGATTCCAGGTTCGACTCCCCCCACCTTTGGTTTGGAGCCTGAAAGTCTCCATTGAAAGGTGTGGCGCGGGCGCCTTGCCCGAGTTCTCGCCGCCTCACGGTGTCCGCCGACTTTTGCCACCGTCCGACCGTCATCGGAACGAGTCGAGGGACCGATGCGCGCAGCTCAACCTGCGAATCTACGTTCGCTAAGAACGCGGTACCGCCTCGATTTTTAGCGCTGTTATCGCGCTTTTGAAATCGAAATCCAATGCTTATCCGCTCCCCCTCAAGGGCGGGAAACCGTCTCCAATCACTTTAGCACGTCCCTGGGAACCGTTCAACTTGCCAAAACCCCCGAGTTTAAGAGTTACCGGACGAACTCGAAGCAGGAATGCGGTTAAGCGGCCAGGGGATTCGCGTTCAAGTCCCTCTGAAGCTCGCCTCGTCGCATGGGGTGAAAGGCCCGTTTTGGGCCCGTCGCCTTAGCCGGGCTGGGGGAGCGTTTCTGGGCCGATATCCGGCCGGGCGGATGAATCGGGAGCCTTGGCCTCGATCGGACGGGCCGTGGATATGGGCTTTCCGGGCTTGGCGCTGTCCAGCAAATCGCCGACGCCGGCCCGTTCCAGCGATTCGCCGCGGATGAGGGCGTTGACCTCGTCCCCGGTAAGCGTTTCGTACTTGAGCAGGGCCTGGGCGACGGCCTCTACCTTGTCGCGGTTGTCACGAATGGACTTCACGGCTTGGTTATAGGCGATATCGACAATTTCCTTCACTTCGAGGTCGATCATCTCGGCGGACTTGTCGGAATACTCCCGCCCGCCCATGTCGAACATGGTTTTTTCTTCATCGTCCCCGAAATAGACAAATCCGACCTTATCGCCCATGCCCCAGTCTCGAACCATGTGCCGGGCGATCCGGGTGGCCTGCTTGATGTCCTGGCCGGCGCCGCTGCTGATCTCGTTGAAGAATTCATGCTCGGCAATGCGTCCGCCGAACGTCACCCGCATCATGGCCAGCAGGTAGCTTTTGCTGTAGACCAGCCGATCCCGTTCGGGGAGTGGCAGCGTCACGCCGCCCGCCGGTCCGCGCGGAATGATGCTGACCTTGTGAAGCGGGTCGGCGTCTTTTTCCAGTGCCTGAATGACCGCGTGACCGGCCTCGTGATAGGCGGTCAGTTTGCGGTCCTGCTCGTCGGTGGCCGATCGCTTTTTGGCCCGACCCCAGCGGATTTTGTCGCGGGCCTCTTCCATATCTTCCTGCTCGACAAAATCCTTGTTGTTCAGGGTCGCGATCAGGGCCGCCTCGTTGACCAGTGCCGCGAGCTCCGCTCCGCTGAACATCGGCGTCCCGCGGGCGATCCGCTTGACATCCACCGTCGGACCGAGCTTGATCTTCTTGAGGTGAACCTTGAGCACTTCGAATCGGCCCTGCAAATCGGGCAGCGAAACGTAAACCTGTCGATCGAACCGGCCCGGACGAATCAACGCCGGATCCAGCACGTCCGCACGGTTGGTCGCGGCGATGACGATCACCTGCGAATTGGTGTCGAAGCCGTCCATTTCGACCAGAATCGCGTTCAGCGTTTGCTCGCGCTCGTCGTGTCCCCCGCCACCGAAGTTAGCTCCGCGACGCCGACCAACCGCGTCGATTTCATCGAGAAAGATGATGCACGGCGAGTTTTCCTTGGCCTGCTTAAACAAATCGCGCACGCGGGAAGCGCCAACGCCGACGAACATCTCGACGAAGTCCGAACCGCTGATGGAGAAAAACGGCACTTCAGCCTCGCCGGCAATAGCCTTGGCCAGCAGCGTCTTTCCGCAACCGGGCGGGCCGACCAGCAGAATGCCGCGCGGAATACGCCCGCCAAGCCGCTGAAACTTCTTTGGCGACTTGAGAAACTCGACGATTTCCTGAACTTCTTCCTTGGCTTCGTCCACGCCCGCCACGTCGGCGAACGTCACGTTTGTGTGCTCTTTGTGCGTGATCCGATGGCGCGAACGGCCGAAATTGCCGAGCATGCCCCCCGGACCGTTGGCGCTGCGTAGCTGTCGGAAGATAAAGAACCAGAT
>JBGTDB010000395.1:0-5445 GCA_041748515.1 Phycisphaerae bacterium | reverse complement strand
AACTTGTTGGCCACGTTGGAGAGGATTCCGCCGATGTCGATGGTGGAGAATCCGGCCTGGAGGTTCTGGCCGAAGGCGAAGCGCAGGACGCTTCGACTGTCCCGAAAGTTGCGGCCCTCGTACCCGTTGGCCCAAGCGGCTTCGAGCAGGAGTTCCTGCAACCCGATCCCGCCCCGAAAGCGCTTGAAAGCGGCTTCGAGGGTCTTCTCGTCGTACAGTTCCTCGACTTTGGCCGACTTCCCCGTGAGCATGCACGCCGCTTCGAGGATCTGGCCGCCCGAGGCGCTTTCAATGGCATGAATGGCCGGGGCCTTGGGACGGGAAGCGCGGAGCTTCTCCAGTTCGGTCTTCTCTTCCGCCCAGCCCTCGGCGATGGCCTTCTCCTCGATGTCCGGATACCGGCCACCGCAGATGCGCCGGATGACCCCGATCCGCTTGGACTCGGCCAGGGCCTGTGCGCGAAGTTCGCCCACCGGGTTCGGTGATTCCTCTCGGGGCAGGCGAGACGGGCCGGCATCCGTGCCGTTCCCGCCCGCCTGTACGTCCCGCGCCGATTCGCTCGTCGTCTCGTCGGTCTTGGTGACCGCCGTATCGTTACTTTCACGCATGGGAGAGTCCTCCTGAGAATGCTGTGCCGCGATGGTCGCGGTGGTGTTAGAGTCTGCGCCGAGGTCCACGAAGCTGATCTCGCCCAGCACCGTCCGCCGAGCGACGTAGAGCGGACCCTCGAAGGTTTTGCCGTTGACCGTGACCGGCTTGCTGTTGCGCACGAACTCGGCCTGGCCCACCTGGGCCCCGATCGAGGCCTGCCAGGGGAAGCCGCGCTTGCCGCTGCTGACGACTTCTCGCGCCGCGGCCGTGTCGCGGGAGACGATGCCCTCGGCGACCAGCCGACCGGACTCGACCGAAATGCGTTCGGTGTGCCCCACCCCGGCGTACATACTGTGTCCGAACCGTACCGGCCGGCGCTGGGAGGGAATGGACAGTCCTTCCAGATCGACCACCACGGGGAACCGCCAGCCGTCCACCCGCATGGGCTCGCCGGTGTAGGCGATCATGGAAAAGCGCGGCACCGATTGCTCTTCACCCTCGGCGGCCAGGGCCTCCAGCGTGAAGTGGCCGGGCATGCAGCGCAATTCGATCCGATCGGGCACCGGATCGGCGATTTCATTCTTGCGGGTTGGTGTTTCAGGCGACTTGCCGCGCGTCGGTGTCTTCCGTGACATCGTCGTCCTCCGTCTCGGTATCGTTATTGTTGGATGAACCGGGCAGGGCTTCCGTCGGGGCCAGTCCCAACTCGCGCATCAGGGCGATCTCCCTGGCCCGCTGGCGAATCTCCGGCTCCCAGTCCAGGCCGTTCTTGGCGTACTCGATGGCCAGGTTGGTGAGGTTCCCGCCCAATCGGGTCAGCACCGCGTTGGCCTCCTTGGCCGGATCGACGTGCTCGAACCCGTCCCAGAACCACTGGTGCGGAATCTTGGCATTCAGCATGCGCACGGATTGCGGCAGGTACCCTTCGATCAGCACCGCCTCATCGATCCACGCCCGCAGGACGCGTTCGAGCACAATGTCGGCCAGGTACGCCTGGTCGATGCGGATGGATTTGAAGAAGGCCTGGTGGTCCAGGCGGCCGGAGGCGTAGTTGTAGCCCGACGAATTGCCCGCCGCGATGTTAAAGGGAATGTTCAGACACCGGGCGATTTCGTTGATCACCTCGTGCTTAAAGTCCCCGTAGACCGTGGTGGGCTGCTCGGCCTTGACCTGGCTGATCTTCCAGCCGAAGGGCATGGTCATCCAAGTGCCCCGGTCCATCTCGACCTGATCCATCGGCTCGACCTGCGAGGCCTCGGCGTCGGCGGCCGCGTCGGTGTAGATCACACCGGAGGGCAATGCCGCCTGCTCGGCGGCCCCCAGCACGGCCAGCGTGTACCGACGCAGCATGGCAAAAAGCGGAAGCGCGGGGGTGATTTCGGGGATGCCCCGGCTCTGGCCCGGGCGCTCGGCTTTGAACAGGTGAATAACCGACTCGACCGGCAGAATATCGAATTCCACGCCGCTACGGGGTACGGCGTTGTCGCCGGGATGATTGCGGAGCACGTAATAAAAAACCGGGTTGCCGAACTCATCGAACTCGATGCCGTCCACGGCGTGCGAGGCGCCTGCGTCTCGCCGATGGTGAACCGGCCAGGGCGTGGCCACCTGGTCCGCTTCGATCAGCCGCAGATCCAGTTGGACTGGTGCGTTAATCCGCGGATTCGTGGAAAGCAGAGAGAACACTTCGCCCGATTCGCACTGGGCGACTCGCATGGTCCGCAGCTTGAACGACAGCCCGACCGCCTTGGCCCAGCGGGAAAATTCCATTTCGATGACCCGGTTGGCTTCGGAATCACCGGTGAGCATCTGGAGGCGCGGGCCGGTGCCGACCACGTAGTTGGCCAGGGTCAGCACGATGCCCTTGGCATAGCTGTTGTTGGCCACCTCGTATCGGGACCGGCTTCGCAGGATTCGGCGTACATCCGAGCCGATCGCGGCGTTGGCCGAAAGATGATCGGCATTCGCCCAGTGCCGGCGGTTCTCGTGGGTGGTCTGGGCGGCGTCGTACTTGCCGCGCACCAGGATGGGACGGGCATGCACTGAAGGGACAACCTCGGTCCGTCGCTTCGGCGCGAAAGCTCGAAGTAGTGTCCCCGCCCAACCTCTGCGTGGCTTCGTCACTTCGTCACTCCGTCGCTCGCTTTTGCCACTTCGTGCCTTCACTGTCACACCGCTCCCGGCGGAACCACCTTGGTCATTCGAATTCCCAGGCCCTTCTTCGCGGCCTCTTTCGAGGACAGGTACCGATCCGCCTCGATCTGCTCGGCCAGGGTGTGCTGCTCAACGCTGACCGAGTCGGTCTGGGCCTTCTTAGGCCCGGCGGCGTTGTCCCGTATGGTTTCCTTGAGGTCCTGGGGCATTGCGTTCTCCCGCCTATCTACATCTGCGGCACCGGCGTATCTGTCGCAGGCCGGGATCGGATTCACGATCCGGTCGTTCCCCGAGGCGAGGCCTGCGCAACAAAAAGGCCGCACAGGGGTGCAGCCCTGCACGGCATCACGTTCGCTGGCTCGACGTTCGGGCGGGGATCAGCCGCCGACCGCTCGCCTCCGGGAATTCCCGGCCTGGTTGTCTACCTGATATTTACGCTGCTGAATCGCGAGATGCAACAGCAAGAGGCCCGTTGAGCACAGATTGTTCCATATATGGAATGCGCAACTTGACGAAGGCCGCTTCTGCCCTTCTTCCTGTGCTGTCGTCGCGTGGTGCGTCTCAACTTCGCCCAAACAGGGTCTTGAGTCGGTCGCGAATCAACTGTTCCCTCGCATCGATGAAATCTGGAAATCGGTCGAATTTCCAAAGTGACTTGTCATCGGGGATCAGATGACGCCTTAAGAAACCCGGCTCGCGTGAAGCAAGCCATTCGTCAAGCGGCTTGTCCTGCTTGCCGACATTTTCTGTCCCCAGCAGCAAGCAAAGATTGCCCAAGCGATCACGCTTGCTCAGCCAATCGAGCCGATTCTGGACGGACAGCTCCTTCGGCTTGAAGGAACTGCTCGCGAACAAATGGTCCTGATGGAACGGCATCGTGCCCCACGCGGCATCATCGTACAGCAGCGACAACGCAAGAAACGTCTGCTGACCATTGTACCTGAGATTGAGCACTTCTTCGATAGCATAGGAATCAAAACCATTCGACAGGCCCGTCTTGGCGATCGTCGTGTTAATTGCATCAACGGGGAAATCAGCTCCCGGATTCGTAGGCCCAGCGATCTTTGCGCGAATGTCCCGCAGCAAATTGTCGGAGGCACCTCCGAATGCCCCTTTTAGAAGGGACGCGATGAGCCATCGCCTGATGCGATCGGCATTGCGCGCATCGAAAGGCGCTGAACCGCGAAGGGTGACATTGGGATTCTTGAACAGGAAATAAATAATCGGGATGAGCGCGTTGGCGCTGGTGAGATTGTCTCTGTCGATACCGAACGAGTTTGCAAGGTCAACGCCACGTTCGACCGCTTTCCGGATCGCGGCCCAGTTTTGACGGATCGCGGTGAGGTTTGTGTTATTAAAGTTCTTAACCTTGTACGCCACGGGAAGGTCGGTCAGCACCAGACAGGACTTCATAATAAAGTCCTTGTCAAAATCGTTGCGGCGTGTCAGTTCCGTGTTGATACGATCGACGAAGTTGAATATCTCTTCGCGCGCGTTCACTCCGTCCCAACTCGAAGTAACCATCGAGAGCAACAGGTCCGACTTACTCAACTTCGTGCCGCCTTCGTTTGCGCGCACAAAGATGTCCAGCACGCGGTCGTAGTCTTGATCTGTCTCGGTGTAGTAAGCGATCACCTCATCTGTATGTATCGCATCGTACAGTCGCTTCAGATTGCGCTCGAAGACTTTCCGGTCCGCCTTGGCGTGTCCCCGAGACTCGAGCGCGTCGTCCTGTTGGTCTAGAAAAGTCTCGAACTTCTTTCGTTCATCAAAGTCCAGAATTCGACCCACGCGAAACCAGTAATGTTCCGAATCCGGCTGCGGTTCCTCCTCCATGAAGGCAAACTTGTAGTAGAGCCCCGATTCCGCGCCGTCCTCGTCCAGTCGGGGCTCTGCCAGCAGATCAAGATGCAGTCGCTGCGAGCTCCACGCGTCAGGATTGTCCCATCGCTTGTACTTCTTCTTCGTGACATAGGTTCCGCGCAGCCCGATCATCAATGAAGTGAGGCGCTGCTGTCCATCCAGAACGAGCGCCAACGAGGTCACGCCATCCGTACTTGCAAGCTCGTTGTGCGTTCCACCGTGTTTCGCCTTCTCAAGAAACTTGTAAACCTGCCATTTGTCCCGATTCTCCGGCTTCAACTCCCAAAACAGGAATGAGCTGATTGGATACCCCCGCATGATCGAGTCGAACAGTTGGACGATCTGTTCGGGCTTCCAGACAAATTCACGCTGGATTGCCGGCAGAAAATACTGGCGATTCATCCGACAAATGGCGGTTGCGATACTCTCGGATCGGTAGCTCATGTGGCGATGGCACCCCAGTTATTGTGTGTAACCAGGCGTCTCCCTGACTGTCGCCGACGAGCAGATGCGGCTGCAAGTCAGACTGACGTCCGTCAATAAGCCACCTGCTCGTACGTTATCACCCGTCGCCCGCAGTGCCTGCATTCGCGATTGCGGACGATCTTACCACCTCGGGCATGTCGTGTGTAGACAACCCGGAAATGCTGGCATCCGCACTTCGGACAGCACAGGCCGCGCTGCTCTTCGGGGTTTTCGGCAGGTCTTGCGGGCTGCACGTTCATCGCCGCACTCCCTGAAGGGCCGACAATCGGATGCGTTGGCGGGGCGTCGGGCGGACGTCGGTTCCGAACAGGACCGCGCCCTGGACGGATGCTGCGACGGCCGAGCCGACCA
>JBGTDB010000394.1:0-8314 GCA_041748515.1 Phycisphaerae bacterium | reverse complement strand
CGGAGCGACCGCCATCAACAGAATCGCGGTCATAAGGATACCTGCACAGGTGTGCGTCGATCGTCGCATTAGTTCTCCCTCTCAGTTCGCAAAGACCCCGGACCATGGCGGGTGCCCTGTTGACGGGCAGCTAAGCCCTATAGCATAGCGGAATGTACCGCTTCCTATCAACCCGAAACGCCCGAGAATTTGACCGCTCTTTCGCCGCTGATCGCACTCCAAAACCCTAAAAGCGGCCGTTTTCGGACGATTGTTGCTCGAATTCTGTCAGCGCGGGCCTCGGAAACTGCACGACAATAATGCATTGCCCGAAGAGTCCGAACGCTCCAAAACCGCTCACTGAGCCTATTGAAACCCTTCAATTACCACCTGGCGCTCCACCGAGAGCTACTATTCTTTTGACTTCGTTGCAGCACGACCGATAAGTGCCACGCGCCATCCTTGACGCACCGGCGGGCGCGTCGTACGTTGAGCTTCTAAGAAACTGAAATCTCCACGACTTTACGGATTGAACCCATGCGACAAGTTCTTACGCGGCTCGGAATCGAATCCCTTAACCCAGGCGGCTTCTGCGGAGAGTGGATTGGCGGCGGTGACAAGCTTGAGTCCAAATCGCCGATCGACGGCAAGTCCATCGCTTCCGTAGCGCAGGTCACCGAGGCCGAATACGACACTATCGTTGCACGCGCTCACGACGCGTTCCTTGCCTGGCGAGAGGTTCCGGCCCCCGTCCGGGGAGAGACGGTGCGCAAACTGGGCATGGCCCTCCGAGAGGTGAAACAGGAGTTGGGAGAGCTGGTCACGCTGGAAATGGGCAAAATTCGGGCCGAGGGCGAGGGCGAGGTCCAGGAGATGATCGACATTTGCGACTTTGCCACCGGCCTTTCGCGACAGCTTTACGGGTTGAGCATGCATTCTGAGCGCCCGGGGCACCGGATGTACGAGCAGTGGCATCCGCTGGGGGTCGTTGGGGTTATCTCGGCATTTAACTTTCCAGTTGCAGTCTGGGCGTGGAACTCGGCGCTTGCGGCTGTCTGCGGCGATTCGACGCTTTGGAAACCGTCGTCACAGACGCCCCTTTGCGCCATCGCCTGCACGAAGATCGCCGAAAGGGTCTGCCGCGAAACGGGTGTGGATCCGGCCGTGTTCAGCCTGGTGATCGGTCGTGGCAGCACAGTGGGCGAGCGCCTTATTCTCGACCGGCGCATCCCGCTCGTTTCCGCGACGGGAAGTTGCAGGATGGGCTATCGGGTGGGCGAGGCCGTCGGCAAACGGCTTGGCCGGACGATCCTCGAGCTCGGCGGGAATAATGCCATCATCGTTACGCCCGAGGCTGACATGCGGCTGGCGGTGCGGGCGATCGTGTTCGGCGCGGTGGGCACGGCCGGGCAGCGATGCACCTCTACCCGGCGGATCATCGTTCACGAGAATGTTCGCGACGAGCTGATCGAGAAGCTGATCGCGGCGTACCGGCAGGTGAACATCGGGAACCCCCTGGAGCCGGGGACGCTGATGGGTCCGCTGATCGACACGTCCGCGTCCGAGACGATGATGAAGGCCATCAAGCAGGTCAAGGACGAAGGCGGCGAGATTCTGTACGGCGGCCAGCGTCTGGAGGGTGAGAAGTATCCGGGCGGCGGCTATGTGACACCGTGCATCGCGGCGGCCCGGAACGAGTTCAAGATCGTTCAGGATGAGACATTCGCCCCGATTCTGTACATTCTAAAGTACAAGACATTCGACGAAGCCATCGCCATGCACAACGGCGTACCACAGGGGCTCAGCTCGGCGATTTTCACGCAGAACCTCCTGGAGGCTGAGCGGTTTCTATCGGTCGCGGGTAGCGATTGCGGCATCGCCAACGTGAACATCGGCACCAGCGGAGCGGAAATCGGCGGGGCCTTCGGCGGCGAAAAGGAAACCGGCGGCGGACGCGAGTCCGGGTCGGATTCGTGGAAGGCCTATATGCGGCGGCAGACGAATACGATCAACTATACGACCGAACTGCCCCTGGCGCAGGGGATCAGGTTCGGGGACTAACATTCCAAGAGATGTCTCGGTGAGAAATGCCAAAATTTGATCCAGCCGATTATTCTTTCAAGGCCGAGTTCGAGGCCTGGGAGCTTCGGACGGAGTTCGCGCCCAACGCGCTTCTGTTGTTCTTTCTCGATCTCTACCTGAACCCGGAAAGCATTCAGGAGCTTGCGGCGGATGCGCTCACGGATGGACCGAATGACAAGAAAATAGATGCATGTTTCGTCGATTTCTCAGGTGGGCGAGCGATCATTGCGCAGGCGTATGAAGCAAGACAATGGGGCACAACGGCCGCACCGGCAAATAAGGCTTGCGACCTGAATACTGCGATTTCATGGTTACTCGCTGGTAGCGATGGCAACATTCCCGATCGCTTGAGACCCAAAGCGACGGAGCTAAACGACGCTATCAAGAATAGTGAGATTGAGCGAATCGAGCTCTTTTACGTGCATAATTGCTTTGAGAGTCAAAACGTTCAGGATGAGCTAGACACGCTGGCCAAGTCTGCCAAAGCTCTTCTTCGTTCGAGGGGATCGGAATCAGTCAGCGTTGTGGCCAGGGAATACGGAGTCGATCGGATTGAGGAGCTCTATCGAGCGCGCGATCGTGATATTCTCGTGGAAGATGAGCTCGTTGTTGATGGGGATATCCTTGGCGCAGAAAGTGGAGAAGGATGGAACGCCTTTGTTGTGAGTGTAAAAGCACCGTGGCTACACGAATTGTATCAATCGCACGGGAATGCCCTTTTCAGCGCAAATCTCCGTGATTTTCTGGGCACAACTAGGCATCGAGGAAATATCAACGCGGCCATTCAGCAAACGGCGGTCGCCTCTCCCAGCCGGTTCTGGGTGTACAATAATGGTATAACCGCCCTGAGCCAATCCTTGGAGCGGGACGGTAAACTCCTTAGGTTAAAGGGAATATCGATCATAAACGGGGCACAAACTACAGGTGCGTTGGGCGAATGTCGCCCGGAGGAAATTGTGGGCACGCGCGTTTTGTGCCGATTCGTCGAATGCGATTCCAATGACATTATTGAGCAAATCGTAAGATATAACAATACCCAGAATATTATCAGGCCGTCTGACCTTCGAAGCAACGACAACATTCAGAAACGGCTGGCTTCCGAATTCGATCAATTCGGTGTCTCGTATGTCCATCGCAGAAGTGGAAGGCCTCCAAGGAACTCGATTTCTGCGGAATTAATAGCCGCCGCAATATGTGCATTCCACGGGGACTTGCAAACGGCTGGACGGAATCGAAGGGACATTTTCGAAAAGAATACCACCTACCAAAAGATCTTCAATCAAGAAATTACGGCAGAGCACGTATACCTGATTTGGGCATTGACTACATCGCTGGATAAGCACAAGAATGATCTGAAACGCAAGATATCGGAGGATAAGGCTACACAGAATCAATACTTGCAATACGAAGTATTGAAGTACTCGATGTCGAAGTACTTCGTTTTGTTCGTGATCGGCTATTGCGCGGAAGAGATTGTCGGCCGACGTATCACGTCGCGATTTGCGAGGAAGTGCAAACGGGCGATATTGACTCCCGACATTTCGGAAGTGCAAGGCTATTGGTCCAGGGTGCTTGAGTGCGTAATCCCTTTCATGGCCCGGGCCATTGAGAATGAAGGGTCCGCGTACGAAGTAACGCGATCATCGGAACTCTCAGAAAAGGCGGCGAAATCTGTTCGGTCTACGCTAGATGCATTCAAGCGGCAGACGCAGCAAGAGTTTGAAGGAATTCGGAACGCGACAACAGTCTAAGAATCGCTTCGATGGCGGAGACAAACATGGACAATGAATCCTGGCGTCAGCGGATTGTGTGTGATTCACAGATTCATCACGGCGAGCCGTGCATCCGCGGGACGCGCGTGGCCGTTTCCGTGGTGGTGGCAAGCCTTGCGGATATGAGCATGGAGGAACTCCTGGACCAGTATCCCCAATTGACTCGGGAAGACGTCCAAGCGGCGCTTCACTATGCTGCCGAATCCGCCCACAACACGCTGGTGGCTTGAAATGACCCGTCATTCATCGGACGAAAGCTTCAAGGTCAAGCTCGACGAAGACCTGTCGCCGATGGTTGGCGAGCCACTCACGGCCGCAGGATATGACGTGGCAACCGTAGCGGGGCAGGGCTGGAGCGGATTGAGGGATGGTGAATTGTGGCCGCGCCTCGTTTCCGAAAAAGTGTACTTCATCACAGCGGACTCGGGCTTTGGAAACATCCGCGACTTTCCGCCGGGCACACATCACGGTATTCTGGTGCTAAAACCGGATCGCGAGAGTCTTGTGACTTTCCGAGACTTAGTGGCTCAGATTCTCCATCAGCACAGCCTTGAATCGCTTTCCGGTGCCATCACTGTTGCCAGGTTCGGAAAAATTCGTGTGCGGCGGGAGCCGATGACGGGTTCTGAACAAGGATAGCGCGCAAGATTATGATTGATCACCTGTCTGGCGATTAAAGAATCGCTTTCGATGAATGGAGGCATCGATGAATCCAACACCGGATCGAATTCTTCAAGGCGACTGCATCGAGTTGCTCGGTAAGGTTGACGAAGGGTCGGTCGATCTTGTCTTTGCCGATCCGCCTTTCAACATCGGCTACAAATATGACGTCTACGACGACCGCCGGGCGGCCGGGGAGTACTTGGAATGGTCGCGGCGGTGGATCGAGGGGGTCAGGCGCGTCCTCAAGCCGACCGGCACGTTCTGGCTGGCCATCGGCGACGATTTTGCGGCCGAGTTGAAGGTGCTCTGCGCAAAAGACCTGGGCTTTCATTGCCGAAGCTGGGTGATCTGGTTCTACACCTTCGGCGTCCATTGCAAATACAAGTTCACCCGAAGCCACACGCACCTTTTTCACTTTGTGTTGGATCCCAAGAAGTTCACGTTCAACTCGCTGGACGTGCGAGTGCCGTCGGCGCGGGAACTGGTCTATGGCGACAAGCGGGCCGACAAGGACGGCCGGGTGCCCGACGACACCTGGATGATCGCCCCGGTTCTTCCGCCGGAGGTTCCGACAAAGGACGGGTTTGTTCTGCGTCCGCAGGACATTCCCGATCGATTTCCGCCGACCAGCGACACTTGGTTTTTCTCGCGTGTGGCAGGCACGTTCAATGAGCGCCGAGGCTGGCACGGCTGCCAGATGCCCGAGCAGCTTCTCGGGCGTATCATCCGGGCATGTTCCAACGAGGGCGAACTGGTGCTGGACCCCTTCGGCGGCAGCGGTACAACCCCGGCCGTGGCCAAGAAACTAGGCCGGCGATTCGTCGCGTTCGAACTCTCCGCGGAGTACGCCAAAAACATCGAGGCCCGCCTGTCCAACATCCAACCCGGCGACCCGTTGACCGGCCCGGTGGATGCCTCAACAAGCGCTCCCAAGACGAAAGCAGGGCGAAGGCTCCGACGGCAAGCGTCCTAACGAAACGACGACGAGTTCAATCGAATGAGCGACGGCCGGCCGGCGAAGTCGGCGTGCTATCGACTCAAAGGCACCCGGCTACGAACCGATGCCTTCTTCCGGCGCTTCGTCTCCGCTGCTTAGGTCGTGGGTTTCGCGGTTGTAGCGGTCTTTAAGGTCGTTTATGGCCGTGCCGCGCCAGAGGGGCACGCCGGTGAAATAGGCGGCGCGGCCGATCATGTGGGCGGCCACCGGGGCGGTCAAGACATAAAACGCGATAATCAGCGCCGAGCGGATCCCGACGCCCACCTCGCCAAACTGAAATACCGTGGCCAAAAGAATGCAGGCCAGACCAAGCGTCATGGACTTGGTGGTAGCCTGCATGCGCGAGTACAGATCGGGCATGCGCAGAATCCCCACGGACCCGACAAGCATGATGAGCGACCCAAAGAGCAGCAGACTGGAAATGACCCATGCCATCACGGCCGCCCTCGCTTCTCAAGGTATCGGGCAAACGCCACGGTTCCCAGGAAACTGATGAGCGCGAGGATGATGGCCGCGCGCAAGATCTGGGTATGGCCGGAAGAAACCGCGTAGGCGGCGATCATCGCAACGACCAGAGCCGCGATCTGATCCAAGGCGATAACCCTGTCCGGCAAGGACGGACCGCGGGCCAGGCGGGCAAACGTAAGGAGCAACGATATCCCGAGCACGGCCATGGCAATTTCCGCAAAAACGCCGTGCTCGCTGCTCATGGCTGCCATCATCGCAGAATCTCCAGGATGCGCCGTTCAAACTCCTGTTTGACCTCACGGATAAACTCGTCGCGATCATCGACGAACATGTTGTATACGTAAAGCACTTTTCGATCGCTGGAAACGTCCAGGCTCAGCGATCCGGGCGTCAGGCTGATCAGATTGGCGAGCATGGTGATTTCGGAATCCGTTTTCGCATCCAGGGGCACGGCCACGATGCCCGGTCGCATGTAATAGGTCGGCGTGATCACGTCGTAGGCCACCCGAAGATTGGCCACGACCAGCTCTTTCACAAAAACAATCAACAGGACGACGAAGCGATTCAACTTGCGGATAAAGGTGGCGCTTTGCACCACGCGCTGCGACACATAAATGACCAGGTAGGCCAGCAGGAAGCCAAAGACCAGGTTGGGAAGCGTAAATCGCTCGGTCATCGCCATCCATGCAAGGGCCAGCAGAACTATCCAGACAAATGTAATCATTCCCGGGCTCCCATGACCGCCTCCACATACGCGGCCGGATTCATCAACTCGCCGGCCGCGCGCAGCGAGAGTAAAAAGGCCGGCTCGGCAGCAAGTCCCATCAGCAGGGTCAGCACCGAAAGGACGGCCACAGGCGCGACCATCGTTCGCGGGGTGATCGGCCGCGCTGCCCGCGATACCCCGTACGACGAGGACGCGGGCTTCCAGAATGCCTCGGTCCAAATCTTTGTCATGGAATAGAGCGTTAGAAGCCCGACTCCCAGGGCGACCGCGACGATTCCGTATTGCTCAATCTCCACACCGGCCTTGATAAGGACGAACTTGCCAAAGAAACCCGATAGCGGAGGAATCCCTGCCAGAGACAACGCCGGAAGCAGAAACAGAACGGCGAGCCAAGGATAGCTGCGATAAAGGCCCCCCAGATTGGCCAAGGCATAGTCACCTCCGACATGCCGTGCAATGCCGCTGACCAGAAAAAGATTGGCCTTGGCGATGATGTTGTGGGCAATGAAGAAAACCGATCCAGCCAGGGCGGTCACGGTAAACAGACCCAATCCCATGACCATGTAACCGATCTGGCTGATGATGTGGAAGGCCAGGATGCGGCGGAAGTCGTTTTGCGCGGCCGCCCCCAGAACCCCGGTGACCATGGTGAATCCCGCGAGCACGGTGATGAGTCCGTGAGTGAATTCAATATCCTGCACAAACAACAGGGTGAACACGCGGATCATGGCGTATACGCCGACCTTGGTGAGCAGGCCGCCGAAGAGCGCCGACACCGCGACCGGGGGCGTGTGATAGGACGCCGGAAGCCAGAAGAAGAGCGGAAATATCGCCGCCTTGATGCCGAAAGTGATCAGGAACAACATGGCCACGGCCGTCACCGCGGCCTTGTTCTCCATTTTCCGAAGCACTTCGGACAGGTCGGCCATGTTCAGAGTACCGGTCAACCCGTAAATCAAAGCCACCCCCGCAAGAAAAATGGCCGAGGATATCAGATTTAGCGTGACGTACTTGATCGCCCCTTCCATTTGGGCGCGTTCACCGCCCAGCACCAGCAATACGAACGAGGCGATGAGCATGACCTCGAACCAGACGAACAGGCTGAACAGATCTCCGGTCAGGAATGCGCCGCACACGCCCAGAAGCAGGACGTTGAGTAGTGGATAGTATCCAAACGATTGTCGACGGGCGTCGATGGAAGTCGAGGAATAGATCGCCACCGCGAACCCGATGATTCCCGCGAGCACGACCATGATCGCACTGAACGTGTCGGCGACCATCGTGATGCCGAACGGAGCCGGCCAGCCGCCCATCTGCGAGGCGGCGATGCCGTGTCGGTAAACGCCGTAGAGAAGCCCGATTCCCGAGGCCAGAAGCAGTCCGGCCGCGATCATCCCGATCCAGCGCTGCGCGACACGATAGCGCCGCAGCAGCAGACAGGCCGCGGCGGCGGTCAGCGGAATGATGATGGGAAGAACCAGCAGCGTATTCATGGGCGATCAGACAACGAAAAGTCGTTTGGTAATCTGGTCATGCGGCACTCTGGTAATTGATTGCACCCTAGCAACCCTTCGGCCGCCAATCGGGACTCCGACGGCCTACACCGCGTCCCCGCTCCCGGCCGCT
>JBGTDB010000393.1:0-4306 GCA_041748515.1 Phycisphaerae bacterium | reverse complement strand
GCCGGCCAAAACACGTTGGAGTTCACCGACAACAATTTCGAGGACGCCGTACTTCAAGCTGATACGCCCGTTCTGGTGGATTTTTGGGCCGAATGGTGCGGTCCCTGTAAAGCGCTCGGCCCGGTTATTGACGACCTGGCGAATGAGTATCAGGGCAAAGTCAAAGTCGGCAAAGTAAACACGGACGCGAACCGACAGGTTTCCGTGAAATACTCCGTTTCCGCAATTCCGACGGTCATGCTCTTCAACAATGGGGAGATCGTCGAGAAATTCGTTGGACTTCGCAACAAGAAAGAATTCCAAACCGCTCTCGAAAAAATCTCTAAGTCCGCCAAATAGCCGCCGGACGGTTTGTCGAGGCGTTCGGCCGGGGCCCTTGCGGCTTTTGGTTGTCAGCCCGGCCAGTTCCTGCGGTTGCGCTTGGCAGGCTATCGGTTAGAGCGTAACAGCCGGACGCGATTCGGCCGAAGTCTTCTGTTTGAATTCGCCGGTGCTTGTGTCGCCAATCCTTTCCAATGGTTGAATCCAGCGTCAATCTCGAGCAAATCCTCGGACAACCGGCCGATCCGCCCGCGCACAGCGGTTGCGGAAGCTGCGGCACGGGCAAGGCGCTGGCGGGGATGGTGCGCTGCGGCAACGGTCTGGAGAAAATCTATCCGACGACGGCCGTGCGGTTTGGATACATGCGGCACATCGGCGAGTTCTCGCATCCGTCGGAAATGAAGTTCACCTGCGGGGCCAAGGTCATCATTCAGACCAAGCGTGGCATAGAGATCGGCGAGCAGGTTTCGTTGACCTGTACGGGGTGCGAGAAATCGGTCACCCGCGATCAGATGAGGGATTGGGTCGATGCATGCGGGGCTGATTCATACGTTTTTGACGCCGGCCGCATCTTGCGTGAGGCCACGGCATCCGATCTTTCGGAATATGCGCGAATTCAAGGAGCCAACAAGCAGCGTAAAGTGCTCTGCCAGACTCTTGCCCGGCAACAGAATCTGGACATTCGGGTGGTCGAGTGCGAATCGCCCTTTGGCGGCGAGCGCGTCATCTTCTATTTCACGGCCGAAACGCGCATCGATTTTCGCGGTCTGGTGAAGGAGCTGACCCGCGAGTATCGAACACGCATCGAAATGCGCCAGGTCGGGGCCCGCGACGAGGCCCGGCTGCTGGCCGATTTTGAGACGTGCGGCCGGGAGGTTTGCTGCAAGGTGTTCCTCAAGACGTTGCGGCCGATCACCATGCGGATGGCCAAGCTGCAAAAGGCGACGCTGGATCCCACACAGGTTTCGGGGCGATGCGGCCGGCTGAAGTGCTGCTTGCGGTATGAGCACGTCGGCTACGAAGAGTTGGACAGCCAATTGCCGCGCGTGGGGCTGCGCATCCGAACCAATCACGGCGAGGGCGTTATTATCAATCGACAGGTCTTGACTCAACTTGTGCAGATTCGAAAAGACGACAACACCCTGGTCACGGTGGTGGCGGAGGATATTACCGAGGTCGGCGTCCCTCCGCGCCCGCCGGGCGAAGTTGCCGCTCCGCAACCGCGGCGTGCGCCCGACCGAAGTGCTCAGCGTCAGGCGCGACGAGAGCAGGGAACTGAACGGAAATTGCGCGATACGGACACTTCCGGTCGGATCATGCCCGCCGGCGAAGCAGGGGCACGACAATCGGAGCCTGACGATGAGGTAGAACCCACAGGAGATTTGCCGGCGTCGGCCGAAACTGAAGCAACAGATTCCGACCGACCGGAAGTTATTAGCGAGGGACGGGATTCCCCGGCCGGGCAGGCAGACAGGTCCCCTAGGCCTCCACAAAGACGGGGGCGGCGTCGTGGGGGGCGACGACGCGGACGCAAAGGGCCGCGTCCGGGTGGTGAAAGTCCGCCCTCACCGCCAGGGGGCTAGTCGGCCGGCGAGTCGTTGCGGCGCCTCGACAATGTAGGCGGCAGAAAAACTGAACGCAGGGTAAGAGGCGGGAAATTGGCGAGCGAGAACTGCTCGCGGAAATCATTAACGTCGCCCGCCGGTCAGATACCGAAACTGAACGTATGGTTAATGAACCTAGTAAGACGTTGCGAGACTTGGTCGATCATGTCGGCCGATACCCGGAGGATGCATTCCTTTTCGTCCGCGAAGGGTTGTGTCATACCGCCGAGCGGCTGCACGGCACGGAATCGGAAGCACACCGGGCACTCCACCAGTTTCTGATTCAGCACGAATTGGACTGGCCGGACCTGATCGCGCAGTACCATGCCGGTGATCTTCCCGAGCCGATTGTTGACGCCATTGACGAAGCGGGCGGCTGCGAAAAGCTGGACCGACACATCAGCGGGCGCGAGTTGTGCTGGGGACTTCGCGACTACGCGCTTCATCGCTGGGGGTTGCTGGCCCGCGTAGTCCTTGAGAACTGGAACATTCGTAAGACGGAAGACTTCGGCCATATTGTCTTCGGGTTTATCGCCCTGGACATGATGCGCAAGCAGGAACACGACCGGCTCGATGATTTCCATGACGTTTACAAGTTCGACGAGGCCTTCGACCGCCCCTTTCCCATTAACCGTGAGAATCAACAGGACGCCTAGCCCGCCAATCGAAGCAACACTCCCGTGGAATAGATCAAACGGCAATATGTTTTTGAATCGCCCGATTGCCGGTGCGGCGAGTGGAGAAACACTCAGGCGCGTTTGGGCATGGCAGGAAGGCGCATGTAGGTAACCTGGGCGACGGCGACTTTCGTGCCCAAGGCGTCGAACAAGTCCACGCCGACCGGGCAGAGCGTCTTTCCCAATTTGATCACGCGCGCTTCGGCGGTGACGTCGGTCAGGCAGGCGTTGAGAAATCGGATGTTCATGTCCGTAGTGGTCAGGGGTTCTTCAGGGCCGGTTTGCGTCATGATGGCAAAGCAGGCCACGCTGTCCGCCACGGTCATCAGCAACCCGCCGTGGTAGGATTCGAAAATCCCGTCATACCGGCGATCGTGGGGCACGACCGCCCGGCAGTAGCCCGGTTCAAAGAAGTCGATTCGAATGCCCAGCGTTTCCACGATGGGGATACGCTGTACGCGGGCCAGCAGCGCCTGACCGTGTTCGGTGTGTGAAGCAGGTTGGAATCGCCCGACGCGTTCATTGGGGAGCATTCTTATTGAGCGGCGGTTTGTTGTCGAATATGGTTCTTGAATCGGACTCGCGGGCACGATGGCGTATTTGCTTTGGGCTCATCGCGGGACGCCGACCGTCTTACGTCGCGGATTCCGTTTCGACGTGGTTGGGATTGACCGGGCCATGTTCAATGGGGACACCGGGCTTGGTAGGGTTGCGGCCGCCGGGGACGGTGACGACGCGCGAAGCAACCGTTCGGGTGGTTTGAAGCGGTCGTTGCCCGCCGGCGAGCCATGCGCGATGCTGGGTTGCGGAAACAGGCTGGTTTCCGAGTTGTCCGGCCTCGAGCGCGGCGGCGATGTTGCCCAGATAAGCGGCCTGCATCAGGTTTGCATTCGACGCCAGGGCCATCGTGGCCGCTGCCAGCAGGGCATCGCCGCAACCCATCTGATCAATCGCATATTCGGCAAAGGCCGGAAGCTGTTCACTCTTGAGCCGGGCCGACCAGTCCGGCGATTCGCGCTGCTGACTTTTTCGTTCGAAGGCCAGCAGGCCGCGTTTTCCAAGGGTGACGATGAGGTGACGGGCCTGGCTCTGCCGGAGAATCTCCCAGGCGATGGTGGCGATGCCCGAGTCGTAATCGTTGAGCATGGCCCGGGCTTCGAGCTCGGTGGGGCAGAGCAAATCGACATTTCGGAAATTGAGCAGGTTGGCCCGGCCGCCACTGACGTCCGCGGTGATGATCCGCGCGTTCTGCCGAAGCGCGGGCAACACGCGATTCAGCAGGGAATCGGTAATCATCCCATAGCCGAAGTCGCAAAGAATGACGGCGTCGATGCCTTTCGACTGCTGTTCGAGTAAACGGGCTGCGTGCCGCTCGGCAACCGAGTCGAGCGGCAGCCGGTGGGCGCGATCGACCTTGAACAGTTTTGTGTCGTCGGCAAGGTAGCGGGTCTTCTCGACCAGGGCCGGGCGGCATTCGAGAAACTCGAACCGGACTCCTTCGCTGGTGAGCACATCGCGAACCAGGGACATTTCGGCGTCGTACGGATTCCCGTTTCCCGGATGGGCCGAGTTTAAGGGAGGGACGCCTGCACTGAGGAGGAAGGGTCGTCCACCCAGGGCCGCGACGTGCCGGGCCACAACGGCCGCGCCGCCGACGTAGCGGCGCTCGTCCCGCTGTACCAAGCTCATCATTGGCCCCTCGCC
>JBGTDB010000392.1:0-8302 GCA_041748515.1 Phycisphaerae bacterium | reverse complement strand
CTCGGTGGTGAGGAAACTCTCCGGATGAAACTGCACGCCTTCGATCGGCATGGTCTTGTGCCGGATGCCCATCAACTCCTTGCGATCGGTCCAGGACGTAATCTCAAAGTCCTTCGACAGCCCGGATTCCTCGACCGTGAGCGAATGGTAGCGCGTCGCCGTGAACGGATTTGAAAGCCCGTAATAAATCCCGGTTCCGTGATGGTGGATGGGGCTGGTCTTGCCGTGCATGAGTCGCTTGGCTCGGATCACCACTCCGCCGAACGCCTGGCCGATGCATTGGTGCCCCAGGCAAACGCCCAGGATCGGCGCCTTTCCGGCGAACCGCTTAACCAGATCGACGCTGATTCCGGCTTCGTTGGGCGTACACGGGCCGGGCGAAATGATGATGTGGTCGGGATTCCACGATTCGATCTCGTCCAGTCCGACCATGTCGTTCCGCACGACTTTCATCTCGCGCTGTATGCCCAAACCTCCTATGGTTTGCACAAGGTTGTACGTAAACGAGTCGTAATTATCGATAATCAGGATCATGCTGTCCGGCCCGCCTGGCTCTCGTTTTCTCGTTGTAGCGTCCGGAAAGCCTATCGGCTGGCGTGACATCCCGCAATTGCGGCGCCTGGTTAGGCCGCGATCGAGCCTTTTTCACAACGTGTGGCCGCATGGAGGCCTTAGCGCGCGGTTTGCCGGAAGTCGGCGCTGCCCGCGGCGCAGCTTGTCCGCGTTACCGTTTCGTGCCGCCTACTTGTCAGCGGACGCCGGCCGGATAACATCACTTGGGATGAGGTGGGTGGCGATCAGAGATCCGGCGCTTTCGAGGGATTGGCCGATCGCTGCGAGTTCAAATGAACGCGTCTCAACCGACCGCGCCGCTAGCTCAATTGGATAGAGCATCGGTCTACGGAACCGAAGGTTGCTGGTTCGAATCCAGCGCGGCGCAATGACGTAAGTACTGCTGGGAACGTAGTTTACGTTCCACCCGTCGCGAGACGGTGCAGCCGTAACCCTTGGCCAAAAGGTATCACTGATACCAAAAGGGAGGCTGTACCGTGAAATCAGAACACTTTCCGAAGTATTGTCGGCAGGGAAGCCGGGCTTATATCAAGCTGGACGGCCAGCGGTTCTACCTTGGGCGCTTTGGTTCGCCTGAATCCAAAGCTGAATATGCCCGTCGCCTTGCGGAGTGGACCGCGAACGGCGGACGCCTGAAAGTCCCCGACAACGAAATCACCATCGTTGAACTTTGCGACCGGTACGCGGCGCACGCGGACGCCTACTATGCCGGGCCGGACGGCAATCCCAGCAACGAAGCAAAGCACATGCACGCGGTTCTTGCGACCCTGCGAGCTTTGTACGGCCGCACCCCAGCGGCGGCATTCGGCCCGCTGCGCTTCAAGGCGGTCCGCGAGAATCTTTCCACGACGCCCCAGCAAAAGGGCGACAAGTCGAAACTGCGAAGCCGACAGTATGTCAACGCCCTGTCAAACCGGCTTCGAAGAATCTTCAAGTGGGCTGCGGAGAACGAGATTGTCCCCCCGTCGGTCTGGCACGGACTGAAAGCCGTTGCGGCCCTTAAACGCGGCCGATGCGACCTTGCCGAAACCGAACCCGTGACGCCTGTTGCTGAGTCCGTGGTTGCCGAGACGCGGGCTTACATGACGCCTACCGTTGCGGCGATGGTTCGGCTGCAAGAGCTTAGCGGGATGCGCCCGGGCGAAGTCTGCGCCCTGCGGACTGCCGACCTGAATATGTCCGGCAAGGTTTGGACGTTCGAACCGAAGGAACATAAAACGGCCTACCGTGGCCGGACGCGGACGGTTTACTTTGGACCCAAGGCCCAGGCGATCTTGGAGCCGTGGCTTTGCAAAGAACTTGAAGCCTGCATGTTCAGCCCCGCACAGTCCGAACGCGAGCGGCTAAAGGCCCGCAACGAAGCCCGGACAACGCCCCTATCGTGCGGCAACACGCCCGGAAGCAATCGCGAGCGACGGCCGCAAAAGCAACCGGCGGACCGCTGGACAGTCCCCGCATACCGAAGGGCGATTGAGTATGCCACCAAACGAGCCGGACAGCCCAAGTGGCACCCGAATCAGTTACGCCATTCATTCGCGACGATGGTACGCCGGGAGCATGGCCTTGAAGCGGCCCAGGTATTGCTTGGACACGCGGCGGCGGACGTGACCCAGGTTTACGCGGAGCGTGACGTTGCCAAGGCGGTTCAGGTCGCGGCTGCGATAGGTTAGAATTCAACACGGGTAGGCGGGCGACGGTCCGCCGCACGGTTCCCCCGGTCCGGTTCTGGCACCAACCGGCCGGGCTGGGGAAACCGACCCACCTGAAAGGTTGGTGCAGCGTGGCAACGAAGCAAAAGCAATCACCTATCGTCGGCGCTTTGCGTCGGCTGAAAATGGCATATACGAAGGCCCGGCAATTCACCCGCGACTTTGTGTCGCCTTATTCCGAAGAACTCGGCAACTACTATGAAGCCCGCGAGTCCGCCCGGCACGAAGTCCGCGAAGCTTTGGACCGGGCGAATGGTTGCGGGTTTACAATCCCGCCGACGTGGCCCACCTTGCAAGCTATCCCGGAACTCCGACAGCTTTCGATTGGCGGACAACTTCAAGATTGCGCCACCGGCTGGCCGCGCGCGGACATTGACCGTGCGATTGAGGGAATCGAGCACGAACTTTCCCGGCAACGGGCGGGCGATCACGCCCCAGCCGAGACACCGAAGGATCACCGATCCCGCGTTACCGTCGGCAACTTCGCGCTCACCATCGACGGGCGGCACGTCCCGATCGGGAGAAACTACGCCTGGACAGCGTTTGAATCGCTTTGGAAAAATCAAAGCGGATCGGTCGAGCTTGATAAGGAACGGATTCGCGAGCTGCGGCAAAAACTTCGTGCGGCTGACGCGGGCTGGCTGGCCAAGGCTATCAAGTCGGCGCGTGCGGGCGAGTATTACCTGGACTTGCCCGACTGAGATTCCCACAGAATTCCCACCCCATTCCCACCGGCTTCCCACCCTAGCGTCGTAGGATTCTCTCGCCTTAACGGCGGAAAGAGAGTCCCAAAATGCTGGAAAAAGAAACGCTTCTGACATTCTCGCAAGCTGCGAAACGACTACCGCAATTCGACGGCGGCCGTCGGCCGTGTCCCGCGACTGTTTGGCGATGGGCAAGGCACGGCGTACGCGGCATCATCCTTGAATCACGCCTATTCGGCGGGCGCTACGTCACTTCAATCGAAGCCTTGGACCGATTCTCAAAGGCCCTGGCGGAAACGGCACCGGCCCCGCGTGTGCCAAGTCGAGACACTTCGCATAGCAAGCCCCAAGGCCGAACGGCCGCACAACGGGAACGCGACATTGAACGCGCCGAACGTCGCCTGGACGTGGCTGGAATCAAGTAGACGGAATTGGAATTACCCGCGCTACGTTGCGCGGAGTTTTGAACCCCTAGAAAAAGGAAACCAGAATGAACAACGAAACCAGCAAAATTGACAACGATCTGATCGTGGAATGCCCAGGCTGCAAGGGCGACACCGGCGGGCAAGGGCAGGAAATTGTATTCACTTGGAGGGGCGAGCGGATCAGTGAATACATTTGCGAGCAATGTCACTTTGTCATGACTATGGGTGGGCGGTTTGCGGAGTCTGGCCGCCGGATTCGCGAGGCGGCATTCCTGGCCACACTTCAGTTACACGCGCGGTAACTAGCGAACGATCTAAAAATACTTGAACCCGAAATCAGCGAACTTGAGCAACGTAACGAAGTCGAGTCTGCCCCCTTATGACCGCCAAGCGAAAGGAAACTGCAGGAATGAGCGACAACGCAATAATGATTCTCGCGACCGATGAAGTGTATCACTTCGAGGATGAGTGTTTTTTCTGCCGACAGCCGATCGGCTTTGGAACGAGAGCCGAGGCGAGCCACGGCGAATACAGCGGCCCGGTTTGTCGGGATTGCGAATTCTCCCCGATGGAACAACTGCAAGGCGAGCTACGCGATACGGCCAAAATCATGCGAGCCCAAGCGGACGTGTTTGATGAACTGGCGACTTGCGACATTCGGATGATGCTGGCCGTCTAAAAAAAAGCTGCGAGCGACGCGCTTTCACGGGCAACGTCGGTTCGCAGCGATGGATCAATGGAATGACCATATCACAAACCGATCATCGACGGAATGGACCCATAGAAAAAGCCCCGCCGCACGACCTTGACACGGAAATGGCCTTGCTTGGTGCGCTCATGATGGACCAAACGGCCATGCTCGAATGCCGGGCAATCGTCAAAGGCTCCGAGGCGTTTTATCACCTGCCGCACCGGATGATCTGGCGTTATCTCGTTGACGCACACGAAGACGGCGACCCATTCGACCATGTTCTCCTGAAAAGCCGGATTGAAGCAGGCGGGCAACTCGATTGCATCGGCGGCCCGGATTATTTGATTGACCTTGCCGAGAGTTTTGGCGACACCGCCAACGCACCATCCTACGCGAAGAAAGTAGCCGACCTTGCTCGGCGGCGTGAACTGATTCAGGTTGCCGAACGACTGAACGGACAAGCCTACTCTTGCAGCGAAGATACTCCCGAAGAAATCGCAGCAAGGGCCCAGTCCGATCTTTCCTTGGTTCTGTCCGCGAACTCGGGAAGGCTGACACCAATTCCGGCCGGGCAACTCGTTCAAGATTATCCGGCGATGCGACCGCCAGTTATCGAAGGGCTTTTACGGGAGGGCGAGACTTGCAACATCATCTCCGCCAGCAAAATCAGAAAATCATGGTTTGTTCTGGATATGGCCCAGGCCGTCGTGACCGGCAGGCCGTGGCTGGACACGTTCCCGACTGTTCAGGGCGACGTTCTCTTGCTTGACGCGGAATTGCACAATGAAACCCTTGCCCGTCGCATACACCGCATTGCAGAGGCCCGAGGCATACCGATCCGAGACTATGCCAACCGGCTGCAAGTGATTCCGCTTCGCGGGCGACTTGTGGACATTCACAGTCTCGGACCGATGGTGCTGGATAGCCTGGCAACCGGGCGATTCAGGCTGCTTATCATTGACCCGCTCTATCGGTTCCAACCGGCTGGGGCATCCGAGAATGACAATCTCGCGATGACGATGCTTTACAACACGCTGGACCGGCACGCCGATCGGTTGGGTTGTGCCGTCGTCTGCGTTCACCATGCCAGTAAGGGCGTTCAATCCGGCAAAGCTATCACCGACGTGGGTTCTGGTGCTGGAAGCATGAGTAGGGCTGCTGATACTCACTTGGTGCTGCGTCCGCACGCCGAACCGGATGCCGTGGTCATGGATGCCGTTTGCCGATCCTGGCCCCCACCGTCGCCGCTATGCCTACGGCTGGACGTTCCCGTATTCCACGTCGATCACGACCTGGACCCGACCGAACTCCATCGGGAACAATCCCGTCGGACTCGCAAACAATCCGACACCGCCGCCAAGGCACCGAAGCGAACCTGGACCGTCGAGGAATTCGTTCCGGCGTTCTTCAACTCCGAACCGCTCACCAAGGCATTGCTAAGGGGCAAAGTCGATGCGGCCCGCGTCGATGGGCTTCCGTGGGTTCGCGTCGAGACGCTACTTTCGGAAGCCGTGGCAGGTGGCCTACTCCACGAAGGACCGTCAACAACTGGCTATTCAGCGGGCTGCTTGTCGGATTGAGAATCGGCGCGCAATGGAGGATTTCTCAAAGCGACTTGGATCGGTTCCTTACACAGGCCCGTCAATCGGCCGATCGGATTCGCGAAGGTCACGGCACGGACGAATTCGGCGATCAGATTGTCGCGGGTTCGGCGAATTGGCAAACTGCAAAGGCGAAGCGATGAAAGAGAAACGAATCGTAGCCGTCGCCACCGTTAGCCTTGAAGCTGCGAGCGGCGAATCAAAGCGGCCGACTCTCAGCATTGTTGCCTACAACGGCGATGCGATCATCCCGCATTATTACGACGCGCCTGCTCCGGTCGTTTTTGATCTTGCCGGGCTTAGTGCGTCAAGCGGATTGCCGATCCTCTTGGATCACGATCGGAACAGAATTGTCGGCCAATTCGATCAGGTCGCAATTACCCAAGGCAAGTCCGGCAATGTTGTAATCACGGGCAAGATTACCGGCGACACTGAAGACAAAAACGATCCGGCCGGTTTGATCATGCTGCACAGCCGGAATGGGTTCTCTTGGCGTGCAAGCGTCGGACTCGATTTTACCGGCGATGCAATCGAGCGGATCGGCCCGAAGAAACGAGTCGTCGTCAACGGTCGCACGTTCACCGGTCCGCTCAACGTTCTGAGGCGTGGACTCATTGCAGAGGTGTCGTTGCTTTCGGTCCCCGCCGACTCCGATGCGGTCGTTAAAATCGCGGCGAATTCAACATCTACAAATACCGCGAAGCATTCGGCTTCGCGTTCTACGAAAGGAAAAAACATGCCAGAAGATTTTCACAGTTGGCTAAAGGCCCAGGGCATTGACCCGGTTGGCGTCGGCGACGAACATCGCCACCAACTACACGCCGAATATCATTCGGAGCTTCGCAGCACGATGGGCGAGAGCGACTATCGAGCTTTCGCGTCCGATCAAACCCTATCGCACTGGCGCGGGTTGCCTAGCACGATCCGGGCCGATGCAAGTGTCGGCGAATCGTTCGCGTCGGCAATGTCGGGCAGTACATCCGTCGCTGACTTCGTTCGCGATTGTCAATCGGCAAAGATGCGAAGCGCGTCTGGACCGGCCGACAATAGACTTTGTTATTCATCGAGTCCCGATCGGCGCAACGGCAATGGCACCGGCAATCGAAACACCGATATTCTCGCGTGCGCGGCGCTCATGCTGACCGGCAATTCGGCGACGGCGGAAAAATCTTACAACGCAGAAGTTTTGAGTCGCGCGGATTCTCTTGGCGTTCGAAGCGCTATGGACCTTTGCGCCGCGTCCCTGCGTTTGCATGGTATGACCCCACCGAGCGGCGCGAACAGTTTGATTCAGGCGAGCCTTGGACCATCGACCGGCGACCTAAGCGTCGCGCTTGGCGATTCGGCCAGCAAGGTTTCAGCCGAAACATACTTGTCCACCCCGGCCACCTGGCGTGCATGGTGCAAGCCCCGGTCGGTCAGTAGCTTCCGCGCCCACAAAGGCATCCGTGGTTTTCTCGGCAACGGCGGATACGCACTTGTCGCGCCGGGCGGCGAGCTTCAACACGCGACGGTCAACGAGGAAGTTTTCGAGCATACCGCGCAGACGCGCGGGCGGCTGTTTTCGGTGGACCGCACGCACATCGTCAACGATGATTTAGGCATCATTTTCGATCTGTTCCGGGAGCTTGGACGCGAGGGCGCGCGGTCGGTATCGGACACCGTTTACACAACCCTGACATCGAATCCAAACGACTTCTTCCACACCGACAACGATAACTTGCTCGCCGGTTCCGGTTCGGCGCTTCGCATGGCGCCGATCGCGCAATGGCAAACGGACACCTCCGAAGGGTTCCGGGGGATATCGAGCATCGGTTGGCGGATTTCTGACTCTAACCGTCCGCCGGTGTTGCTTCCGGCAGTCCGTGGCCAAGGTCTCCGAAACGCGCATGGCACCGACGACTTGGCGGTGAAAGCGCGGGCGAGATACCTGGGCCAATGGTTCTTCCAAAGGCTGCCCCGCCGGGCCTATCGTACGTGACCGTTTCGCCGGACTCCGCGCCAGGAGTCACAATATAGGAGACTGTCATGAAACGGTCGAAATGCGCCATCTGGTTGTTGTCCACACTTTCAGGAATCACGCCGGTACTGGCGGGTCCGTCGGTGATTGAGCCGCCCTGGCCGCCCGGGCCGGACGCCGGTGGAACGACGAGTTCGGCCCAGGGAGCCGACGGAACCGGGCCACTTTGGATCATTGCCGGAGAACTCTCCGGCTCGACTTCGATCGCCTCGGCGTTCACCGACTTTGAAGACATGTTCAAAATTCGAATCTGCGACCAAAAACGATTCTCCGCGCGGGCCTCGGCCGACTTCGATACTCAGCTCTGGCTCTTCGACGAATCCGGCATGGGCCTGCTAGGCAATAACGACGCGAGCGGTTCAGATGACCAGGCGTTCATCTTCCCGCCGGCAAACGACGGAACGAACATGACCGTACCCAAGCCCGGCGTCTACTTTCTAGCCATTAGCGGGTTGGGCAACGTACCCCAGGCCGAAGGCTTGGACATTTTCGAAATCTCGTCCGAAACCGAGCGTTCCGGGCCTGATGGCGACGGCGGATCAGGTGCTCTTACCGGATGGTCCGGCGAAGGTGAGTTCG
>JBGTDB010000391.1:0-7720 GCA_041748515.1 Phycisphaerae bacterium | reverse complement strand
CGCTGTTCGACCGCGTCTTTCCATGCCCGAATCGTATCGGCCTTGATGGAATCGTCCGCCGAAAGCTTCTCTTCGAGTGCCTTCAATTCGGCGAAGCCGGATTCGTCGGGACGGGCCAGGAGGCGATAGCGCCCCCCGAATTCTTGGCCGAGGACGGCCGTCTCGTTGGCGTCCATCCGGGCGATGCGATTCTTGACCTCCTGCGGGAGTTCGGACTCGCGACAAAGCGCGACCTGCCAGTCGAGCACGACCCCCATGGCCCCGCCCGCCAGACAGGCCGCGGCCGAGTGCAGCCCCACGCCGCCGCGAACCCACACCGGCAGGTTGACGCGCGAGACGACTCGCTGCAATTGGATGAACGCCGTTTCCTCGCCGACGCGCCCTCCGGCCTCGCAGCCTTTAACCACGATGGCATCGCACCCGGCCTGCACGGCGGCTACCGCCTCTTCGAGGGTCGTCGCCTGAACCATCACAAGGGACTTTTGCACGCCCGGCCCGAATTGCGATTGGATCCGGCGAAGCGCATGGATGCTCTCCGGTAACCTTTCGTAATTCGGGTCGCAAACGAGGAAATGCGACGGTCCTGAGCCTCTAAGAGTCTCGATGACCTGTAGCCATTCACGGGTTAGCTCTGTCAATGCTATTCCGTACGAAAGGCCGGTCCGAGCGATGGTTCGAACCGCGAGTAACGCAGCATCAGCGTCGCCGTGTTCAGTGCATACGGATCCAACAAATCCCGCACGACTCGCGGCGCGCGCGATGCGCGCCCCGGGAAACCCCGGTGGATTCATGGCCATGATGTCGAGTCGTAACGGCATTGACGGCATCCCTTACTCGGCTCTGATGCGACGCCGGGCCAAAAGCGGCTCCTCAACGACGATTGGTCGGCATACCCATCCACTGAACGAGCCGGCGCAAAATCGCTATTCAAATGGCTTTCGCCTGCGCCTGATCGGCACCGCTATCGGCACAACCGTCGGGTCGTGCGGCGTCCTGCCGGTGCAATAAAAATCATTCCAATTGCCAACAGAAGGGGCGATCCGAGCATTCCGAGTGCCCCACATGTCTGTGGCGGAGTCGGCCGGCCAACGGAACCGTCGCCGGGCTGGAATACGGCCCGAACGGTCCGATCGCTGTCCATGGTGATGACGGTGGCCATTTGCGTTCCACTTGCTCCACCTTCCCAGCGGACAAACGACGATCCCAGTCCCGGCGTCGCAATCAACGTAACGCGAGCGCCCGGAGCGAAGTTTCCGCCGAACGGCGTCACCGCGCCATCGCCTTGAATGTCCACGATGAGGCGGGCTAGATTCCCACTGCCTCCACCTCCGCCGCCTTGGCCTCCGCTTCCGCCGTTGGGGGCCACTCCGAACGTCGCCGTAACCAACGTATCCTGCAAAAGCGTCAGCGTTACGCTTGGCTCAGTCCCTGTTGCCGCGCCGCTCCACCCGTTGAAGGAAGCGCCCATGTCTGGAATCGCGGTGAGCGTCACCACTGAGCCGATCCCATAGGAATCCAGGTCCGGATCGATCTGAACATCGCCGTTGCCGACAATGTCAATGAACAGAGTGGTGCCAGGCTCAAACCGCGCGGTGATGACCCGGTCACGATCCATCGCCACCTCAAGCGGATTCTGATGCTGCGCTCCGGGGGGGACGTTTCCGGCCCAGCCGACAAACACCGATCCGTCATCCGCCGCGGCGGTCAGAGTTACACTTGTTCCGTGGTCATAACGTGAAACGAGGGCGTTCTCAGTGATGACCGCGGTTGGCGCTGTGACCGTGGTTCCTGTTCCGAGACCACTTGTGCTGAGAGTCAGTGTGCGCGCGATCGGCGTGACAATCGCGGAGACGCGCTTAGCGCCGTCCATCGTGACAACCAGCGGGTTTTGAAGCGCGGCATCCAGTTTGAAATCGGCCGCCCACCCGTCGAATTCAAAACCATCTTCGACCGAAGTCGTCAGGGTGACGACCTCGCCGTATGGAAACTGAATCGACTGGCTCGTTCCGCCCGCGACGCTCCGTCCAGAGGGAGAAACAAGAACCCGTCCGCCGGATTGCGGCAACGAGACGCTCAGCACCGGCGCGGCCGACACCCTGACCAACCGCGTCGCAAGCGTCAATCTGGTAACAATTCCTGTGAGCGGATTTACAAAGACTTGTTCGAACATAACCGTTGCGCTGTGAGAACCGGCCGGCAGGTCGTTTCGGGCTGCGTTAACGCGAAACTCGACGCTCTGCTGGTGCGGCCCGGAGCTTGAGCCTAAGTTTCCCGCAAGCGTCCCTCCGGCGGGAGAGATGGTGACCCAGTCCTGGTCCGCCCCCGCAATCCACTGAACGGGATTCAGGTCCATATTGGTCAGAAGGAACGAGGTGCTCGCCTCCGCGATGTTCCCAACCGGTCCGGCCGCCTCGACGTCCGTTTCTGGAGAAAGCAGCACCGCCCCGGCCGTGGCAGGTTGCACGATAAGGGTAACGGGCAGTTCGCGGTTGCCCTGATCGTTCGTTGAGTTCTTGACGTTGACCGCTACCGTGTAGGTTCCGGCGGGCAATCCAAACGTGTTGAAATGCAACTTGGCCGAAGTGGTGCCGCCGCCGGGAACCGTCCCGGCCGAGGGAAAAACGTTCAGCCAGGGCCGGCTTGGCCAGGAAAGCTCGTAGTTCAGATCGACCAGCCCGTTGCTTGATAACACGATATTGACAGGCGCTGGTCCGGCTCCGTTGGCAACGCCCAGGACATTGATAAACCCTGGCGCTACCGCAAAGCTGGCCGGTGCGACGTGCAACTCGACCCGCCGGGATGTCGAACCGTTTCCATTCGTGAGATTCGTGAAGGTGACCGTGGCCGGATACACGCCCGGCGCCATGTTTAAGGCGGCCTCGCTCAGTGCGGCCGAAACGTCAAACCGAGCGAGGATTGACTCCCCAATCTCTCCGGAAGAAGAATCAACACCCAGCCAAGGCTGCGTCGTGGCGACGGAGAATGCCAGGGTCGCAATCCCGGAGTTACGGAGCGTCCATGAGGTCGCACGCGATGGTATAAACGGCCCGCCCTCGATGCCGGAAAAAATCAGCGGCGTTGCGTCGTTGGGCGAAACCGAAAGGATCTGCGCCTTAGCGGGCGCTGCGAGGATTAGTATCCCGACGAAAATCGCGTAGAAGGGTCGTAGGCCGCGACGGCGTTCGGCGAAGGCATACTGGTTGTGTATGGAACAATGCGCAGCGATCAAGACTTCCCCCCCCCACGGAAAGGCGCAATAAGGCACTCATCTAGCCAGTTAATTGCGTGATTAAATGCTATAAGTCAGATATGCGGAATCAAGGTCCGGGAACGCGGAGCGATCGCCAAGCACTGTTGCCGCCAATGAGCTTGCCAAGTTGAATTCGCCTCCGAACAATTATTGTCAAATGACCATTCGGTTATCAGTCCAAGCTCGCCGGATTTTGCAACCGTATGGATTGGACAATCAAATCCATGGCACCCACGGCTGAAAGCGCTTGAGGCGAGCAAAGGTCATGGGCAAGATGAGATGGGGAAAGGATAAGCGACGCCTCCTAGAGCGTTGACCGCATTGCCGAGGTCGATGACGTTGACCGGCCTCGTGTGTGGCCTGGGTTCGTCCGGCACCAGTACCGCATGAGGCATACGTGGCGCGCTGGTGAGCTGTTTGATTTTGTCGGTCAGGCCCGCGATGTCCTTCATGTCCAGTTGTCCCGGAATGACATCTCCCCAAAGCGCCGTGCGGATCAGCAGCTCGGTGGAGGCGCTCGGGCAGGACGCCTCCTGGCCCAGGCATGCATTCGGTAGCCAGGCAACGTCGTATCTCGACAACGGAACGATGGCATTCCCGGTTACATGCAAAACCTCATTGTTGAGCTCAGCCGCCCAGTCGCGATACTCCGGGACGCAGCTAAGCCTCGCGCACCTGTACTGTCCAAACGGCGGGTCCGGGCATTCAAAAACCGGCTCGTCAAATTCGTCCCGGAACAACGCCACATATCTATGTTGCCCCTCGAATGCCGAGAAATCCGGAGCGTCCGACGGCTCAGGCGCATCGTGAAGCGAGGTCAGGCGGACACGAAGAGCACACTGGTTGCCTGACAGGTTTGGCGGAACGACAAGGGAAATGAATCGATTCTTCTCGAGCCCGCCTGGCTCAGCGACCAGAGGCGGGGGCGTGCATGGCGTGGAATACTCAAGGCTCAGGCTGCCTGTGCCAACCGACCCATTCCAGCCGCCTGCGCGAATCAGGTAGCACCTTCCGGCCGTGACCCCAATTTCGACAAACGGTGGGCCGCCGCCGATGCCGCAGGAGTCGTCGGCGCACGAAAATGCCGGTGTCTCTGGTAGCGGGCACTGGCAAAGATCCTCGCCGCCATAGACGGCCAGGATTGCGTCGAAGTTCGTATTTTCGCACATCGACACGCGCAAAGCGCCCGTGCATGGCGCTGTGTATCGATACCACAAGTCCGCGCCGAACGGTTGCGGGGCGGGGCAGGGCACCATTCCGGAAGCAAAGGGGTCGCCCGATGCACAATGATTGTCGAGCGCAAGCTCTATCGGGGCGGCACTGCCGAGGTTCGTCGCTTCGACGCAGTGATTATTGGCGGGAGACGCCGCGTGGCAGACACCGGGATCGGCACAGATCGTTCCCCCCCCGCCGAAGCTTCCCTTTTGCTGGGCGCACTCGAAGAGGGCCAGGGCCTCACATCCGAAACAAAGGCAACAGGCCCCAAGGCATTCGTCCGGAACGCCATTGAAATCGCGATCTTCGGAAGATCCTCGGGCGATGTCGCATTCGTCTGGCACACCGTTGCCGTTACAATCCAGGCTTGTGCCGTTGGCAATGTCGCACAGATCGCTGATCCCGTTGTTGTTGCAGTCTTGCACTTCTTCGCAGGCGTCGAGGATGCCGTTCATGTTGCAATCGAGGTCCGGGTTCGATCCGATCTCGCAGATGTCCCGGAACTTATTCTCGTTGCAGTCATCGTCCGGCTCGCACTCATCGGGCACGAAATTACCGTTGCAATCCGAACTCTCACCGCATCCCGGCACGTCACAACGAGAACCGACTTCGCCGCAAGCCACGTCGCAGTCGTCATCGATTCCGTTGTCGTTGCAGTCCCGCGGAATCCGCAGAAAGTAAATGTCCTGCTCGCCGTTGAAGGTCGCGGCGTAGGCCAGGTTCGCCCCGCCGTTGTCGGAGATCATGTGATAATAGTCGCCGAGTTTGGCCTGCTGCGGAAACCCCGCGTGACTGTTAAACACCGGCGTGACCTGCACATTGGGCGACCAGGTCACACCCTGGTCGTGCGAATAGGAATAAAAAACGGCCGAGTCCGTCTCCTTCCCCGTCGTCCGCGTGTCGTTCCAGGCCGCGTCAAGTCGTCCGTTGGGTGCTATGGAAAACGTGCCGAACCACTGCCAGGCGTTGGTTTCGGGCGGATCATCGTTCACCCGCACCGGTTCGCTCCACGATTGGCCGTTGTCCGTGCTACGAATGAACATGACTTCCATCGGATCCGGCGTCGCAGGAATGACCGAACCCAGGACATAGAGATGCCCCGCGCGCGTCGGATGCGCGACCAGCCACACCTGCCCCAGCAGCCCGGTGGGATTGGGTCCGCTGAAACCGCCGAATCCGCCGGTCTGGCCGCCCAGACTGACGTTCTTAATGAGTTCGAATGTGGGTGCCACGACCGGATCCATCGCGTTGCTCGATCGGGCAAAGACGTGCCCCATCTGGTCGGAGGTCGCCCCGATCAGGTACAACGTCCCGTCCGGCCCGGTGTCCATCGTTCCCCACTTCATGCTCGGCGGCGGGATGGCGATTGGCGATTGAAACGCCAGCGCGCTGTTGATCGATCGGGAAAAATCGCCCGGCGGACAGCACGAATATTGGGCGGTCCAGAACTGGGCAATAAACCCCGCCCCCAATCCGCTCAATCGTCGATCCGCGACCAGCCACGGTTTGTCGCCGCCGTACGCATCGAACGGGCCGACCCAATACGCGCCGCCGTCGGTCGAGCGGAAAACTTCGACGCTCGTCGTGGAACTCAGGCTTGCCAGATAGAAAACGCCAAACCCGTCGACGCTCAGCACCGGGTCGCTTCGAAATTGTCCCGGATCGAGCACCCCGGGAAATGTCCACGTCGCTCCGCCGTCGGTGCTGTAGGCCCGTCCCAATTGGCGGAAGTTGCTGGCCACGGTATCGAATTGTCGCCAGGCGATGGCCATTCGGTTGGGGTCTCTCGGATCGATGGCAAGAGTAGGTTCGTTCGCAGCGTCATTGGGAACGTTGTTTCCCGTGCCATTGACGTTGACCTGCACGCTCGTGTACGGGCCAAAGCTCACTGGTCCGCCGTACGCCACTGACGGCACTGCCGGAATCGGATTCAGCATGGGTGGATGATCAAGTCGCTCGGACTTTGGGGCATAGACCTTCTTACGCGACGGCCAGGGGTCGGCAGGCACGATTCGAGCGGCTGGGCGGTAACTTGGCTTCGCATCAGGCGGCGAATCCCCCGCGAACGCAATCGAAGTGAGCAAGACGATCGCCAACCAGCCGGTCGGCTTTCGCATTCCAAACATCGCTTCCACTCCCCCCATTTTCCCCGGAGATCCGACACCGTCTCGTACAACCTGCGGCTTCAATTGCAATGGCCACGCCGACAATTGCCCCTGCGCAGCGACTAAAACTCAGGTTGAAGCAACAGCCTGGTCCCGAATGAACGGCGGGAACGACGCAAGTGTATCCAAGCCGACATCGCTTGCAAGTTTGCAACGGTCCATCGCGATTCCGTCAAGGAACCGAAGCGAATCCCAAGGAAAGTCCCTATTTGTGTCGGGATAGTCTCTTCGGAAAGCAACTCACCCGTATCCTGCTTGGTAAATTATTGAGATCGCTCTTATTCGAACAAGACGTAACGGCGTTGAGCTTGCGCGAAGCCGCAAAATTCCGTTGCGACGTGATCGAACGATTCCGAATCCCACGAATCGCCGTAGTGATAAAGGAACATTTTACGGCGCACGGTCGTCGGAAGTGTTTGCAGTTCGTGAAGAAGGGCGTGAACATTACCGTAATGCTCGTGTAACTGCACGTCGTGAAAGATCGTTGTTGCAGCCGCCATCATCGACCCCATATCGTCCGGATTGAAGCGCGTATCGCCGGAGTAAACGGCCGATTGCGAACTTTCCTTATCGACCAGCAACAACCCGAAACTCGGCCAATCATATTTTCGCGAGATTTGAATGTGGTCGGTGGGGAACAATTGAATCTCGTAGCGGTCCAGAAGCAAAAGACCCCGCGCGTCTCCGTCCGCGTCCATGGCTTTCGGAGAAAAGTAGTCATTCAGATTCATTCTGCGGCCGCCCATGGCCTCGAGCCCGCCACGAAGCGATCGGTCCCACAAGTCGCGCAGAACGGCCTCGGCCGCGAAAAGCTGCGGCTTCCATTCCGGGATGCCGTCGTCGTCGGCTTGATAGCGGGTCATGAAGGCGAATTCTTCCAGCCCGCCAATATGATCGCTGTGCAAATGCGTGACGAATATCCGCTTGATCGACGGATAATGCGCGGCGCCATTCTTCGCCAGATAAGTGAACCCAACCACATCCTTCAGATTGTGGAGTGCCAGGGAACCGGTGGTGCCAAAGTCGATCAGCAGCAGGTCATCCGGAGCCGATTGTTGCCGCGGGCCGAGACGCCACGCCTCCAGCAGCG
>JBGTDB010000390.1:0-3291 GCA_041748515.1 Phycisphaerae bacterium | reverse complement strand
TCGGGCCAGCGCCCTAAGGCTCGTCGATCGCGGCAAAACACCGATCCGTCCGATGCCCCGCACGGGTTCGGGCTTCAGCGGATAGATATCGAACGCGGGCTCCTCGTACGGGTGCGCGCGCCGCAATGCCCTTATGACATTCGGCAAATCCTGCGATCGGGCAATACATTCCAGCCGCGTTTCCGCGACGTGCTCGAGCCGGCCGCGCCGGCCCACCGTCGGATTGGTCGCATCCGTTCCGAAAAAGGTACCCTCTCCCGGCGTGCGAAAGCTGCAATGCGTGTAATCGCCGATCCGGCCCGCGCCCGCGAGAAACATGGCCTCGGCCACTTTCTCGAGGTGCTCGCCGGGTACAAAGACGGCAATCTTGCTTTGCGCCTCCGCAGGTCGATCGACGTGTTCGATCGGCTCGGTGTGCCTGATGCCGCACAGTTCGGCAATCGCGTCGTTGGTGCCGCCATCGGCCGCATCGAGGGCCGTGTGCGGCGAATAGACGGCTATTCCGCTTCGGATGCACTCGAACACCAAGCCGGCGGGCTCGGTGGACGGCAGTCGCAAAGCCGCAATCGGCCGGAAGATCGGCGGATGATAGGCCAGGATCAGGTTGAAACCGCCGGACTTTGCCTCCTCGACGACCTCCGGCGTCAGGTCAATGGCCAGCAGCACGCGGCGCACAGGAGTGCGAAAATCGCCCGCCAGAAGACCAACGTTGTCCCAATCCTGGGCCAGGGCCGTCGGCGCGATTCGTTCCATCGCCGCGACGACGTTGGCCAGGGTAATGGCGGGCGCAGCCCGCATTGAACCGGCTTCGCCGCCGGGCATCGCCCGGTTTAGACCGGCTGCGCCGGTCGCGACCCGCCGACGATCGACCCGCCCGGCATGAATGCCGGGGCTCTGACCGAGTCGCGATTGCGATTTGCGTTGCCGTTTGGCGCTCATGACGATCCGCACTCCTTGCGAACCAGTTGACGATACGCTTCACTCAGCCGCCGGGTGATCGGCCCGACGGCGGCCCTGCCGATGTCGCGCTTCTCGACGCGAACCACCGGCATGACCTGCATGATCGCATTGGTGAGGAAGACTTCGTCGGCGTCAAGCAGATCGTTGATCGTCAGCGGCCGCTGCTTTGACGGAATGCCTTGGGCAGCGGCCAGCTCGAGCACGACGCCGCGGGCGATTCCCGGCACCACCGGCGTATCCAACGGCGGCGTCAGGACGATTCCGTCCCGAACGACGAACACATTGCTGATCGATCCTTCGGCGAGATGATTCTGCGTGGTGAACCAGAGGGCTTCGAGGCATCGCGCGGCCTGTGCCTCGCGAAGCCCGATCAACCTCGAAAGATACGCCGTTGTCTTGTGTCCGGCCGTCGGATCGCCCGAGCATTGCCTGAATTGTCCGACGACAACCGTAACCCCCTGTACATAAGCACCTGGCTGATACGCCACCAGCGGCGCGGCCGTCACGCAGATGGTCGGCCCATCCCCGGCGTTCTCGCCCTCTCGCACGGAGCCCGACGTCAGGGTCAAGCGCACCCGAGCCTCACCAAGCTGATTTCGTTTAAGAAGCTCGCGGAAAACGCCCTCATCCGGCAGCGCCTCTGGATCAAGGGAATTCAGCAACCTGGCCGCAGAGTTGCGGAGCCGACTCAGGTGCGACGCCAGGCGAAACACTTCTCCGTTCTCGGCCCGCATCGTCTCGAACAGACCGGCCCCGTGGAGAAACCCGCCGTCAAAAACGCTGATACGGGCCTCGTCGTTGCTTACGAATCGGCCATTCAAATAGACGGTGCTCATGAGTTCGATGATTGAGCTTCGCATTTCGACGAGGCGGACAACGGTTGCAACCCGCATACAGCGCTTTTCATTCCACTGAGCTTCGCGAGGATCTCGTTGTATTCGTCCTGTTCAACGCTGTCCGCGACGATCCCTCCGCCGGCAAAGTATCGGACGTCGCGGCCGATTTGGGTCATGGTTCGAATCGCAAGGTTCAGATGCATCGATCCGTCCAGTCCGATCCATCCGATCGCCCCACAATACACACCGCGCGCCGTCGGCTCGAGCTCCGAGATGATCTGCATCGCCCGAATCTTGGGAACGCCGGTAATCGATCCGCCGGGCAATACGGCCCGCAGCAAGTCTCGCCAGTTCGCTCCGCCGCGCAGTGCGCCGCTGATGGTGGCCACGCGATGAAATACGTTGGGATGAGCTTCAATCTCGCCCGCGTCCACGACCCGGACCGTCCCGAATTCGCAGACCCGGCCCAGATCATTCCGCAGAAGATCCACGATCATGTTCAGCTCGGCGGCTTCCTTTTCGCTGGATTCGAGATCGCTTCGATAAACGTCATCCAGCAATGGATCCGTCGAGCGAGGCCGCGTGCCCTTGATCGGTCGGGTCACCACATGCCGATCGCGAAGCGAAAGAAAAAGCTCCGGCGACGAAGATATGATGGCCTTGTCATCCCAGCTCAGGAACGCCGCATACGGCGCCGGACACGTGTCTCGAAGGCGCAGATAAAGATCAATCGGGTCGGCGTCGGTTTCTGCGCGAAACCCGACCGCCAGGTTGACCTGATACACGTCGCCGGCGGCAATGTAGCGCTGAATTTTGCGAAACCTATCGCCGTAATCGGCCGGCACATGTCGCTCGGATTCGGCGCCACCCTCGGGCAAATCGTTCGGACCTGTAAGAATCGCCGAAGTCCTGGAGGCCCGCCGGGGTTTAGAACCGGCGGGTCGCGGCGTTGTCGGGTTTACGTTTGTCGATTGGGCGCGCTTCAGTAAATGGCGGATGCGATCGATTCGGTTCTTCGCCGACGGCCGGCCCCATCGGTCGTTCATGCCCCATTCGACGGCCACCGCATACCAGTGACCAAGAGCGTGATCGTATACGGCCGCAGCGTCATAAAGTCCGAACCGAATAAGCGGCAAGGGCGGGCTGACCATCGACCCGGCCGGAATCTGCTCCGCTTCCAATCCTGCCTCGTAAGTCAGGTACCCGATCCAGCCTCCTTTGAATGGCACCGGCGAAGCCGGGTCCAAGAGGGCTGCGCCCTCCGGCGAAGCCGGGTCAAAGGGGGCTGTGCCCCCCGGCGGTGTGGCCAAGCCCTCCGGCTCCTGCGGTTTCGGGGACGAACAGACTCTGAACGACGATGGCAGCGCCCGCTCAACGGCCGCACCAAACAGTTCGATGGCCGATTCTGTTTCCCGGCGAAGCCCGGTTAAGGGGGGCTGCGCCCCACGGCGAAGCTGGGTTAAAGGGGGCTGCGGCCCGCCGTCAATTTCGACGA
>JBGTDB010000389.1:0-2559 GCA_041748515.1 Phycisphaerae bacterium | reverse complement strand
AGCCTCCAGGCTGAATGATGGCGGAAACGCCAGCGTCGATCAGAATGTCTGGCCCGTCGGCAAAAGGAAAGAACGCGTCGGAGGCGGCAACCGAGCCCTTAAGCTTGTCGGCGTGGCCGTTCTCGTTGGCCAGCCAGGTGGCGATGCGGCAGCTCATCACCCGCGACATCTGCCCCGCCCCGTTGCCGATAAGCATGCCGTCCTTGCAGATGGAAATGGCATTGCTCTTGGTGTGCTTGGCAATGAGCCAGGCCAATCTCAAATCTGAAATCTCAGATTCGGATGGCGTTCGCTTGGTGACGACTTTCCACTGATCCTCGTTAAGGCCGACCAGGTCACGGGTCTGCGCCAACATGCCGCCCGTGATGCTGCGGTACTCCATTTCGGCCGGGTCGGGGTCGGCGGTCATTTTGCCAACACTTAGCAATCGAACCCTCTGCCCCCACGGCTTGAGAGTGCGAATGGCCTGCATTGCTACCTCGTCGAAGGCCGGGGCGACCCAGACCTCCACGAAGAACCCACCAGCCCCGACGGCTTTGCCCCAGCGGTCAAAGGTTTCCATGACCCCGCGAGCGAATTCCTCGGTTACGAAGAAGCTGCAAGCGAGAACACCTCCCATTGCAGCATTCGGATCGCCGAGATAGGCGAGGCTGTAAGCCTTGCCCGCATCGGCTACGGCTCCAACTCCACAAGCATTCTTGTGCTTGACGAAAACGCATGCCGCGGATGTCTTTAGGTTCCTTGTCAGTTCTTTGCAAAGCTCTAAGGCAGAATTGGCATCGTTGTAATTGTTGTACGAAAAGTCTTCACCAGCAGCCGTGAACGGAACCTGATGCAGCGCGATTCCACTATTTAAGCTCCTGTACTCTCCGGACTGATGTGGATTCTCTCCGTAGCGAAGTTTCGTGGGTCCTCCGCGCACCACGGATGTCCGCGTCTGTTCGTTCATCCATCTCGCCACTTGCGTATCGTAATGGGCGGTCTGTGAGTACGCCGCGAGACCGGCTAACGTGCCGGCTTTGAGAACACCGTCTGCCCCTCCGCACCCGCCGCCGAGGATCTTGAGGACTCCCGAAAAAGCGGAGCTTCCCAGCACAATCCACACATGCTTATGATTCTTCGCCGCAGCCCGTAGCAGACACGGCCCGCCGATGTCGATCATTTCGATGGCCTGCTCGAACGTGCAGTTCGGATCGGCCACCGTCTTTTCAAACGGATAGAGGTTCACCACCACCATGTCGATGGGCTTGATCCCCTGCTGTTCCAGTTGCCGCATGTGCTCGGGATTGTCGCGATCGGCGAGAATCGCCGCGTGGATTTTCGGGTGCAGTGTTTTGACCCGGCCGTCGAGCATTTCGGGGAAGCCGGTGATCTCCTCGACCAGCGTGACCGGAAGGCCGTTTTCTTTCAGTAGCGCGGCCGTGCCCCCCGTCGAGATGATCTCGATGCCAAACTCGTCCACCAGCGCCCGGGCGAACTCGACGATGCCGGTCTTGTCATAAACGCTGATAAGCGCCCGCTTGATCTTCGGATGAGCCATTATTCCACCGTCAACGTCGGGGCTTCGATGCGCAGTCCGCTCTTGATACTGACCTGTCCGGCGGTGTTGTTCACCACTCGGTCAATGGCCTTTTGCACGTAATCCGGCGTGTCGGTAAACAACTGCTCCGGCGAGCCGTCGTCGCCGTGCAGCCGAATTTTTACGTTCAGCGGTATCTCGCCAAGAAACGGCACGCCAAGCTCTTTCGCGGCCGTCGCCGCCCCACCGTGGTCGAAAAGATCGTCGCGATGGCCGCAATTCGGACACAAGTAATAGCTCATGTTCTCGACGATACCCAGGCAACTTACGTTCAGTTGCTCGTACATCCGCACCGCCCGGCGGGCGTCGATCAGGGCCACGTCCTGCGGCGTGCAGACCACGACCGCCCCGGTCATCGGAATCTGCTGGGCCAGGGTAAGCGGCACGTCACCCGTGCCCGGCGGCAGATCCACGATGAGATAATCGAGCTCGCCCCATTCGACCTGTTCGAGAAACTGCCGCACCACCCCGTGAGCCATCGGCCCCCGCCAGATGAGCGGCTTGTCCCTTTCGACCATGAAGCCGATACTCATGATCTTTACCCCGCCCGCGACGGGAGGAATGATCATGCTGCCTCTCACCTCGGGCGTGGTCCCCTCAACGCCGGTCATGGTCGGGATGCTCGGGCCGTAGACATCTGAGTCCATCAGCCCCACGGCCGCCCCCGCCCGATGCAGCCCATAGGCCAGAAGCACGGCCACAGTGCTCTTGCCCACGCCGCCCTTCCCTGCCCCCACGGCCACAATGTTTTTGACCTTAGGAAGGGCCGCCCCGCCCGGACGCGTCGAGCGAACCTGGGCGCTCCACTCAATGCCTACGTTGGTTACGCCCGGCAATTTGCGAACCGCCTGCTCGACATCGGTCCGGATCTGGTCCTTCATGGGGCAGGCGGGGGTGGTCAGCTCCAAGTGCAGGTTGACATTGGGGCCTTCGATTTGAATGTCCTTCACCATGTTCAGCGACACGATGTCGCGGTGAAG
>JBGTDB010000388.1:0-3114 GCA_041748515.1 Phycisphaerae bacterium | reverse complement strand
GGCGACGATCGCGAGTGAGCCCACGCGCGCCTGGTACTTTGTGCGCAGCCAGTGCCATCAGTTCCTTCAGAATGAAGAGGAAGCGCGACAAGACTTGGAGCAGTATCGAACAACCGAGGCCAGGACGGCCTTCGATTACTACCTGCCTGGACTCACGGCTCTCTGGCGGGGAGACGTTAACGAGGCCCTCCGCGCATGCGAGGCCGCCCTGGCCATCCAACCCGACCACTTCCACTCGCTATACTTCGTCGCCGCCATACTCCAGGAACAGGGCAGAGATCTGGAGGCCTCACATGCCTTTCGCGCTTGCCTTGCTCTTCGACCCGATCACGTTTCTTCCCTGCGAGGTCGTGCCGTTACGCTGTGCAATCTCGGTCTCATCGACGAAGCGCTGGAAGCGGCGAACAAGGCGCTTGCATACGGCGGTTCCGAATGGGAGTGGACGGCGCGAGGCGATTGCTATTTCAAGCAAGGAAAGCTCGACGATGCTGTGGCGGATTTCACGCGGGCCATCGAGGTTAATCCCCGTTTTTCGCCTGCGTATGAACGCCGCGGCCGTATGCATCTGATCAAGAAGCAGTACGAGGTTGCCGTAGCCGACCTCGATCGAGCGTTAAGCCTGAATCCCAAAAGCGCAAATGCTTATAGCCTACGCGCGAATTATCACCACCAGTTGCACCACCCTCAGCAAGCGGTCGCCGACATGGACAAGGCCATCGAGATCGAGCCAAAGGTGGCGAACCATTATGTGCACAGGGCATGGTGTCTCGTGTACCTCGAGGACTACGACTCAGCCGTCGCGGATTTTGCCAGAGCGATCGAGTTGGATCCGAAAAACAATTATGGCTACAAGATGCACGCGCAGTTTCGAGTGATTTGCCCGAATCTTGCGTATCGTGATCCGCCCGGGACATTAGCGCTGGCTCAGAAAGCGGTTGAACTCGCGCCCCAGGACGGGGAGGCTTGGGATGTGTTGGGCATGGCCCAGGTGCGAGCCGGAGATCCCGAGTCGGCGCTCGAGTGCATGCGCAAAGCGCAGGACCTGCGCGCCCCTAAAGAAGAATATTCGCTACTTTTCCGGGCCATGATCCATGCGCAGCTCGGCGAGCATGAAGAAGCGCGGCGGTGGTACGACCAGGCCGTGCAGTATCTCGCCGACGATAACGAGACTGACGAATTAAGCCTGGACTTGAAAGCCGAGGTCGAAGCCCTGGTAAGGATGGCGGCGGACGCCGCGGACGCCGCAGTGAGCGCGGCCACGCCCAACGACCAGGGACCGACGCCGACGCAGGAAGATTGAAGACGCACAAAAGAACAGGCCGGTGAGCACGAGTCGCCAAACCCACCGCTCACCGGCCGAGCCAAGACACGGCGCTCATGTTGCGCGCCATGCCTCACTTATTTTCATTGTAGCACCGAAAGGATCCCGTTCATGCGATTTTCAAATTATAAGCGCCGCCGTTCGTCTCGCAGCCAACAAGTTTCGAATCGGCCCCGCCTTGGCATCGAGACGCTCGAAGACCGTCGCATGCTCGCTGCCTTTGAACTGAGCAGTTTGCTCGCCGCCAACGGTGGCGACGGAACCGCAGGTCTTGTGGCCAACGGTCCCACGACGGGCACCGGCTTCACCGTGTCATTGAGCGGCGACATGAATGGCGACGGTTACGCCGATTTGCTCGTCTCCGACGTGGACTTCGACCCGATTTTTAACCCGGGGAAGCCTTCGTCCAAGTATCAAAGGACCGAAGGAGCCGTTTTCGTCGTCTTTGGCAACGAGCAAGGGATTCCGTCTGAGGTCGACCTGACGTCGCTCGACGGCACCAATGGCTTCGCGATCTACGGCAATCCTGAAGATGGGCCAGTCAAGTTCGTAGGAACTGGCTGGGCCCTGGCCGCTGGCGCCGATCTCAACGGCGATGGCATCGACGACGCCGTGATATCGACGTTAAGGTCGACGCGCGCTTATGTTCTTTACGGCAAGCCCCAAATCGGGTCGACCGGTGTCATCGAACTCCAGAGCCTGAGGCCGTCGCATGGCGGCAACGGCAGCCAAGGATTCGTGATCAACGGTCCTATCGATGATTTTGCGCGAAGCATCACGTTGGAGGGTGACGTCAATGGCGATGGCGTCCGCGATGTGGTGATCGGCTCGGAGTTATTGAATGACAACGCAGGTGGGGGATTTGTCATTTTCGGTCGCGGCGCTGGCCAGCAGCCGTTTCCCGCCGAATTCTCGTTGAACTCGCTGGATGGATCAAACGGAGTCACCATTCATGGAATCGCCCCCGGGGACGACTTGGGCAATTCGGTGACGACAGCCGGTGACCTCAATGGCGACGGTACAAACGACATTGTGATTGGCGCACGTCGGGCATCGCCCGATGCACAGCGCCTGGAAGCCGGGCGCGTGTTCGTAGTCTATGGCAGCGATAGTTTTCCCCGCACCATCGAGCTGAGCAATATTCTGGCCGGAAACGGCGCCGAGGGATTTGTCCTTAATGGCATTCGGGGCAACACCGAAAGCGGCGTGGCAGGCGATCGCGCCGGCGTTTCCGTACACAGCGGCGGAGACTTCAACGGTGACGGCATCAGCGACTTGGCCATTGGGGCGCCGAGGGCTCGGAACGAGGCGGGCGCGCTCGAAGTTGGTGAAAGTTACATCGTGTTCGGTCGCAGCGCCGGCGTGATTCCGTTTCCCGCGGTCCTTGAACTCTCCGAGCTTAATGGCACCAACGGAGTGACCGTTCGAGGTTTCCATGCAGAAGACAGTTTTGCGAAGCGCGTAGCGCTCGTGAATTTCAACGGCGATGCGTATGCCGATCTGGTGCTCACGGCTCCCGGAGAAGACCCAGATGATCGGACCGACGCCGGGGAAGTCTTTATCGTCTTCGGATCTCCGGACACGCCGGCCGGCGGCCTCATCGACTTGGCCGGGATCATCGCCGGAGACGAAAGCGCCGGGCTAGTGATTCGTGGCATCGATGCCGGCGAGGCCGTGGGAGGCGGTATCTCCGCTGTCAACAATTTAGGGAACACCCTTGGAGTCGGCGACTTCAACGGAGACGGAGTGGATGACTTGGCGATAAGCCATGACTTTACGGTGTCAAGAGTCTA